>DYRC01000087.1:1675-13226 GCA_020718925.1 Desulfonema limicola | reverse complement strand
TTGGTAAAAGCGGATTCATCTTCGCCGGATAAGGTTACGCCGGTGGTGCGGTGCGCTTCATCGCAGATAATCAGATCGAACTCACCTAACCCCCCGGTCCCCTTCCCTGAAAGGGCAGGGGGAGTAACGGAAGAACTCCCCTCTCCGTTTCGGGGAGGGGCTGGGGGAGGGGTTAATTTTTTCTGAACATTGGCAATAACTTCAATGGACTGATACGTTGAAAACACAACCGTCATGCCCGAATTGCCATTGCTTCTGATTTGCTCAAACTGACGGATAATTTCTTTCACATTGGTAGAAGCAGGCAGAGCCAAATCCATCACGCTGAAATTATCTTTGTCTTCGTTCTTTGTTTTCTTTTTTGAGATTTCAGGATCAGAACAGATACAAATCGCATGAATCGGTTCATCCGCATCAGATGACCATTCGCGCAATGTCTGTCCTAACAGCGCAATACTCGGAACGAGAAACAAAATCAAACCTTTGCCGCCGGTTTCATGTTCGGCAATGCGAAGGGAGTTGAAAGTTTTGCCTGTTCCGCAAGCCATAATCAGCTTGCCGCGTTCTGCTGTTTTGAAATGCTCATGGACTTTGTCCAAAGCTTCTTGCTGGTGCGGTCGGATTGATTTTTTAGGCATCCGCGATGCTTCACCATGAATGCCTTTTTCCAATTTTTCCCAATCAACCTGAGCTTCGCGTAAATCGTAAAGATTTATTCTTGTAACGGGCGGGTTCTGATTCTGTATGGCTTCGGTCGCATTTGTTCCCCATTTATTTGTAGTTGAAATCCAAAGCCGATGAGAAAATCCGACTGTTTTTAATGCGTCATTTGTGAACTCTCTGCTTGACGTAGCAAGAAAAGAATCAAGAGCCGGTTTATCAATGACAGAACCTTCCTGAAAGCATTTGCATTGAATCGCCCAATAATCGCCTTCAATCGTCAATGCCACCAAATCAATGCCGGTATCTCTGCCGCCCAAATCATTTTTGCCCGGAAATTCATTCCATAACCAGACTTTTTTGAATTTATACGCATACTTGGGGTCAGTCAGCAGATATGCCTGCATCAGTCGCTCAAAGCGGTCGCCTTTGTCCCGTTCTGAGAAAGAGATTTTTCTGTATTTTTCAAGTATTTGATTAAAGGACATTATCTGCTCCTAAAAGCTCAAGCCCGATTTTCGGACGCAATGCGTAGGGGTAAGCCCCTGTGCTTACCCACGCAGCGGGGCAACCACAGGGGGATTGCCCCTACTGATGGGATTTATCTGATGGCTGACACAATAAAATGTTCAACATTGGAATACGGGCTGGTTCCGGCAGCATTATATGCTCTGATTACAATATAAAACGCAGAGCCTCTTCGCAGATTGAGCGTCAATGACGTATCAGTTCCCATATCTATACTGTCAACATAAAACGGAAACGGATAGGGCGCGTAATACAAGGTGTAGCCCTGCGCTCCGGAAACGGGCGTCCACGAAAGATTGACCTTCGTACCTGAAACCGTTATCTGTAATGTCGGCGCGTCGGTTAATTGCGCTGTATCAGGTGATTGTTCAGACGCCTGTTCAGACAGATAGCTGTTAATGAAGTCTGCAAATTGCGCCACGCGGGTATAAACTCCGTAAAGCCCGGTGGTGGCACAGCCATCGCCCCAGGAAACAAGGGCTGCCAGCTTCCATGCCCCTGAACTGTCTTTCACCATCAGAGGTCCGCCGCTATCGCCGGAACAGGAATCTTTACCGGCTGATCCGGCGCAGAGCATCTGTTCCGTAATCGGATTCAACCCGTTGTCGCTGTATCTGTTAAATGCCTGATTGCATACATCATTGGAAACAATCGGTATCTGAACTTCCATCAGTTGAGACGGATAGTTGTTGATAAATCCTTTCAGTTTGGTTGCTCCCCAGCCGATGACGGTGGCTGTTTTTCCTGTAATATCAGAATCATCTGTAAGTATCGGAATTGTCTCATAAGACACTTCTCTTTCCAATTCCAGCAGCGCAACATCAAAATTGTCAACTGAGGAAAGATTGTCATATTGGGGATGCGTAACAATCCGCTTTACTCTGATGCGATCCCCGCTTTCGGTTTTAAGGTTATGGATATTCAGAACTACTCTGATTTCGAAAGGATCAACATTCTGATTCGTATAGTCGCCTGCTTTGACGCAATGGGCGGCGGTCAGAACCCAGCGCGGATGAATCAGAGAACCGCCGCAGAAAAGTCCGTTATACGCGCTTGACGAATACGAATCCACCAACGCCGCCATCCAGGGCCAGCTCTGAGAAGAACTCTGAGTCCCTCCTATAATCCGTTTGTCGTCGCTATCCGCCGCATACACAGACGCCCCGAACACCAGACACAACATCAGACATGCCAAAATTTTTTTCATAGTTATTCCTCCTGTTTTGATAACTTTTTCAACGGCAGCATCGCAAATCCTAAGCTTCCGCTCATGCTTACAACTCTTAAAATTGTGGTCGTTACAAGTCCGAAATCCCAAAAAACAACGCCTGCCAATCCTACCGCACTTGCCGCTATAATCGTGGCTAAACAATTTCTTAATGTCTTATCATGCGCCTCAGCCTGATCAAAGATATACAGTAAATGATCCAGATTTTCATTCATCAGAATTATCTGCGCCGTATCCGTAGCAACGGTTGATGCGCCGCGCAATGAAATCGAAACCTGCGCTTTTTTTAATGCGATAGCGTCATTGATGCCATCGCCGATAAAACAGACGGTTTTACCTGATGTTTGAAGATTCTCAATAATCTCAGCTTTCTGATGCGGCAGAATTTCTGCAAAATAATGATCAATGCCGAGCTTTTCAGCCAATTTTTTTGTCGGAATTTCATGATCACCGGAAATAATGTAAATTTTCCCCATATTCCGTTTTTTTATCTGTTGAATAACCAAAGCAGCTTCAGGACGTATCATGGGAGCTAACTCAATTGCTCCGATTAAGGATTCTGAGCGGGCTATCAGCACAACAGAATTGCCTTCTGAATGAGACCTTCCGATGATTTCTGCTATTGAAGACGGAATGGAAATCCCTTCGCGTTCCATAAACCGATCACTGCCGACATAAACATATTCCTTATCAATCAGAATCTTTATACCATATCCGACACTGTATTCGCTCTGATCAGACGGCGGTAATGCAACGTGTCGTTTGTCTGCTTCCTCAACAATTGCCGCTGCAATAGGGTGTGAATGTCTTTGTTCGGATGCCGCAGCATACGCTAAAATTTCATCTGCATCATAGTGTGAACAACGATGGATCCCTGCAACAGAAAACTTTGAAAGCGTCAGTGTTCCTGTTTTATCAAAAACAATGGTATCCACCTTTGCTAATAAATCAAGCACCCGTCCGTCTTTGATTAAGATTCCGTTTTTGGAAATCAATTGCAGATGATTCAGGGTTCCGATAGACGTTACAATCAGAACGCGATACCCCAGCCTGTTATTCAGAACCGAAGCTGCGCCGACTATGCCTATAAACGGCAGGGCAATGGCAGAAGCAAGCAATGTCGGCAATGCTGCTTTATCAATAAAATCTTCTGCTTTTGTCTGTAAGTCCGCTTTTAAATGAACGGTTTTATTTAAAATTTCACCAATCTGAGCAACTGTTGTGTCATGTCCTGCTTTTTGAACTTTGATACATATCCTGCCACTCAGAACAGTAGTTGATGCGAAAACGATGCCGCCTATTTCCTTTTCCGTAGGCTGGGATTCGCCGGTCAGAATATGCTGATCCACTGATGCGATGCCGTCAATAATAACGCCGTCAACCGGAATACATTCGCCGGAACCGACCACCACCACATCATCTATGCTGATTTTTTCAATAGGCGTCTTTACGAGAATATCATTTGTCATAAGCCATGCAAAACGAGGCTGCTGCCTGAATACATCAATGATCTGTTTTTCAGACTCGTCTTTGATTCTTGAGAGCATCTTTCTGCTGTAAACAAAGAAAAAACCTGTCAGATTTGCTATAAAAAAGTATTGTTCAAAAATACAACTGACCAGCATAAATGACGTCAGCGTATGTATTCTGACTTTTCTTTCCGTAAAAAGCGCCTGATACGCATTTTTAAATATCGGACTTGTAACATATAATAATCCCGGTACGCTGAGAAGATTCAACGGGAAATAAATCATATTGCCCAATGCAGAAATACCCAGCGATGCCAAAGAGACTTTCAATCTTTTTTCAATGCGTTTTTCACTTTCAGTCATGGTTTTTTCCTCATTTCCTGAAAGCTCTTTAAGCTGCTCTTGTCGCAGATTATCCCCTAATAAAAGATCAATGCCTTTTTTGCTGTCTTTAAACATAAACTTTCTGAGGGTTTTACTTTTTTGCGCCACATACTCTTTGAATTTTTTATAATGACGGAGTTTAATCCGGGCTTTATCGGATTTTTTCTTTTTTTCAGGCTTATCAAGATGTGAACATACAACTGCGCCTGAATATGCAGACGCGCCTGCGACTATCAACTCAACAATTCCGATCATCAGATGCCTCCGGTTGAATTTTAATTTATCCGTTTCCGCCGACCATGATTTTGAGATCATCTATCATGCGCTTCATCTGTTCCGCCCTGTCATTGAGGTGATGAGAAGCGGTGGCGGTCTGCTCGGCAGTCCCGGCATTGCGCTGTGTCGCCTGATCCATTTCCGAAATGGCTTTATTGACCTGAGCAATGCCTTGCGCCTGACTATCAGAAGCAGTTGCTACTTCATCAATCAGTTTTCTGATATTTTCAGCACCTTCGGCAACTGATTTGAAGGTTTGAATCGTATCTGAGGCAATCTGCTCGCCGACTTCTATTTTCTTGATATTTCCTTCGATCATCTCAGATGTGTTTCTGGCAGCCCCGGCTGACCGTAAGGCAAGATTTCTGACCTCATTGGCAACAACGGCAAAGCCTGCGCCTGCTTCCCCGGCTCGCGCTGCTTCCACCGCCGCATTCAACGCCAGAAGATTGGTTTGAAATGCGATTTCATCAATGGTCTTGATGATTTTGGATGTTTCCCTGCTGGCTTTGGTGGTTTCTGTCATGGAAGCCATCAGATCTGCCATAAATTTGTCTGTCTTTTTGATTAAGACCAGCGCGTTTCGCACAATATTTCGGGTCTGATCCGCATTTTGGGCATTTGAACTTGTCATAGAAGACATTTCTTCAAGAGAAGCAGATACTTCCTCTAAGGAGGCAGCCTGCTGAAACGACCTTTCAGCCAGCGCATTGCTTAAATGCGTTGCCCCCACGGCTGAAGAAAGCACCTCATCCGAACAATCTGAAAGATTCTGAATAATGTGTTTCAACGGACGGGCAATGTATCTTGAAATAACAAACCACACCGCAATTCCGGCAATACTGACAATTCCGAAAAAAACCAGCAGATTTGCATATCGGTAATACCGCGTAGAGATGATAATCTCTGAGAGTTCTTTTTTCAATTCGTCTGAACAATGACGCGACAGGGCAGCAAGTCTTTCTTTGAGCGCGTTCATCTGCTGCCCGATACGCAAAACGTCTTTTTCCAGAGAGCCTTCTGTTTCTCCGCCGGTTTTAAATACAAACTCCGAATTTGCTCCTGCTTTTGCATATACAGACGCGGCGG
The DNA here is from genome assembly GCA_020718925.1 of Desulfonema limicola. Classification (GTDB taxonomy): domain Bacteria; phylum Desulfobacterota; class Desulfobacteria; order Desulfobacterales; family DYRC01; genus DYRC01. Next base: position 7,592 of record DYRC01000087.1, on the reverse strand, counting down.
ACGTGGTGAACTGCTTCAACTCGGTTAATATTTCTCTGATTTCACTCAACTGCTTATCATCAAGTTTTTTTAAGCGAATAATATTCTGAAGAGCCGCCTGTACTTCATCCGCCTTTTTCTGTGCAGCTTCGATGAAATTGCCGATATTTCCGATCATAACAATATCGTTATAAATCTTTATCTGCTCATTGAATGCGGATTCGGCAGTCCGGCTTTGAAGCGAAGCTGTGAACATATCATCTGAAACAAGATAAAGCCGCGCTTCCCAGCTTTTACCGAGAAAAAATCCCACGCCCACAGACGTAAAGTAGCCTGCAACCAGAATACCCAGACTCAGCCATATTTTTTGCGCGATACTCAACGATTTTCCCATTTCTCACGTCTCATTTCTCACTTAAAAACTGAAGGTTACTTTTGCAGCAAACAGCCACCAGTAAGCCCTCAGATCATTTATACTGTTTTCCGCCAGATTGATGCCGCCGAATCCGTCATTGTAACTGCCTTCCAATTTCAGTACCCAGTAAGGATTGATGTCAAAGCGGGTGGAAAGCGTGGTTGTTTTCAACCATGAACTGAATCTGGTTTCAGGCGGTTTTCTATCGCCGCTTGTATCATCCTTATCAGGATAATATTCGGAATAGCTTAACGCAGATTCAACCCAGTCCGTAAAACGATAAGATGCTGAAACATACCATCCCTGACTGGAATGTTTGGGAGGCGGCGGCGGATTATTGCCCGGAGCGGGTGTGGCTGCCGATGCGATCTGAGTCGTATTTTGCGTATTGACTGCCGCAGCAGTCATGCTTTGCATACTGCTTTCAAAGGTGTGATCCACCTGATAGGTATCTTCCGAATATTCGGCAATCAGCGTCAGATTTTTCCATGAATACTCAAGGGACAAAACATATCCGTCTTTTTGGACAACATCGAATGTTACGGAAGAATTGGTCGTTTTTCCGTCTTTGTCTGTCATGGATATATTGCCCTGTGCCTCAAGCCCTTCAACCTTGTAATACGTTCCTTTTGTTTTCAAGCCTGAAAGCGGCGTATGCCATTGCAATGTTCCGAACCACGCATAATCTGATTCCATTGAGGTAAGTTGCAGATTCTCGTTCATCCGGGGGCTGAAAGACTTGGCAAAACCGCTGTCTTTTTCAAATTCCATTGCGCCGATCTCAAAATTATACGAAAGTTTTCCTGCAAAACTATCCGGCGTATAACCGTAAAAGCCGATTCCGTTGATATTGGAAAAACTGTCCCGCCATATTTCGGAATAGACGCTTTGCGGAAGCATGACGCTGGTGCGAAGCATATCCATCTCTCTGGTTTCATTATATAATCCGTAATCAAGCTTTATCTTGCCAGCCCGAATTCCCAGCCAATCTTTCCAGCGATAATCTCCGTAAGCATAGCCCATAACAACTTTATTGTTGCCGACATCTCCTAAGTCGCGGGCAAAAATCTGCATGGCAAGATGCAGTTGATCTGCTGCCTGCGTTGAAAAACTGACGCCCATTTCATCAAATTGAAACGTCCCCTTCTCGGTATTTGCCATGTAATTGTTATGGTCGGTCAGTAAATATCCCTGAGAGATAAACCCGTGTATCTCAACGCTGCCGGCGTCAATTGCCCATGCTGTTCCCGCGCTGATGCCAAGCGTCAAAATCAGTATGAATAAAAAAATCATTCTTCTCATGTTGACAACCTCCTATTTGACGGAAATGGTTTTCACTTTGTCGTTATACGCTTCGGAAGGGATATAGCCCACAGCCCCTTCGGCGCCTGCGATATACTCTATCAACTTGTCAGGCTCTTTGAAGGATTTCGGCGATCCGGCTTTGCCTGTAAAAATCATTTTTTTCCAATATTGGAGATATTGCGCCGGATTGGTTCCTAAATATCTTTCAAGAAACCGATCATGGGTTTCCGTCATCAACAATACAAATGTGATTTTATGACTGTCATCCCATTTGACCTTTTCACCCAGAAAAATACTTTTCACCTCATCTTTGGTCAGAGAAGTTACCGGAACATCCTTGCTGCATACAATGACAATATCGCCTGATCCCGAAGCTGCAATAAACAGAAAAAGAGATATTCCGATAATCGCCAAAGCCGCACACCCAATCATTATTTTGTTTTTCATCATCCGTTGCCCTCCTGTTACCCCTCCCCCGACCCCTCCCCTGAAAGGAGAGGGGAGTGTGTTACTACTCCCCCTTCCCTGTCAGGGAAGGGGTCCGGGGGGTTAGGTGTCATCGTCTCTGCTCTCCGATAGAAAGTTTAACCTGTCCTATTTCTGAAACATTGTTCGTACTCAGAAAGCCTACTGTGCCATTGCCTGTCCAATACCCCTGAATGGTAAAGCTCCAATACTTCGCATCTTCAAATGCGATAATGATAAAATGAAGGGAGGACAGCGGAGAAGGATTAAGCGCCAGCAGACCGTAAGATATATCTCCGTTTGAGACGTCAACGATTTCCAAACTGTAAATCGAATACCCTTCATAAACCGTTATCGGATTTTTATCTTTGAAATGATAATCCAGATAATCATCCATCAGAACGGTTTCAGCCTTGAGCGGAGTTGTTCCGCAGATCAGAATAAACAACACAAACAAAGCAATTTTTTTCATTTTCCACCTCTTTTGTTTAATGATTGAAAGATAATATAAAGCAAAATATATGCCAAAAAATCAATACCAATTCATCTCATTGTTTGAGCGTTTTTATATAGCTAACATATTTTGAGGTTTTCGGAAATGATAATCAGAAGATATAAAATATTTATCCTGTTTTTTTAAAATAGATAATAGCATTTACATTGATTTCGACAATATTGTCGAGCGAATACGATCTTTGTCGAAATTCTGATACGGCATTTTTTATATAATTACCTGAATTTTAATATAATAAACTTTGGCATAGTTCTTGATATAGAATAGGGCAAGCTTAACATAGAAATTAAGCAAAACACAAGACAGGAGGTCTTTTATGAAAACGAGAAGTTTGATGGTAATGATGATTGTAGGATTGATGGTTATCGGACAGGGATTTGTCAGCGGCGCATTTGCCAGAGGTCCCATGATGCAGAGAGCGGCGGACACAACGAGTACGACTACTACGGACACCACTGCCGCGCCGATGGGTATGCCTGATCACGGACCCGGACAAGGTCAGATGGATCGACCGCCGCTGGATGTTCTCTCAGGTGAAGCGATTACCGTAGCGGGAACAATAACGGAAATCACATCCGGTCAACGAATGAAAGATGACGTGAAGATCAATACCGGCTCGGAAGTTGTTACGGTATGCGGATTCGGACCCGCACAATATTGGACGGATTCGGGCGTTACGTTTCCGATGGTCGGAGATAATATCACGGTGAATGGGTATAAAGTAACTGCTCCGGACAATACGCAGATCATTATTGCAGCAAAAGTTACCATCGGAGGCAAAGAGCTTCAGTTGGTTGACACTGCCACCGGCAGACCGATGTGGGATGGCAAGAGACCGGAAATGGCATTGACCGGCGATTCAGTAACGATTATCGGCACTGTATCCGAAGTAACAACCCGCCCATCTCCTCCGGCAAGATCAGGTTCTGATAGACCGGCTGGTCCTCCGAGCAATACAGATGGCACAGCGCCCGGTCACAGAGCAGATGCAGGGGATTTGAAAATCAATACCGGCACAGAGACGGTTACGATAGTCGGCTTAGGTCCTGCGGCATACTGGGAAGGACTCGGAATTACCATGCCCAAAGTAGGAGACAGCATTACGGTCAACGGTCTTGCCAATACCTTTATGGGAACTGACAAAGTTGTTGCTTTAAGTATCACCATGAACGGACAGACCATACAATTGGTTGATTCTGCAACCAACAGACCGGTATGGATGACTGCGAACAACCCGATGTAAGTATATCTGATAATTATCATGCTGAACTCACCCCTGTCATAACGTAAGGGGTGAGTTTCGACAAGATTGTCGAGTTAAAACGCTGTTTGTCGAATTTCACCAGCTAGGCTTTTGAGATAATTATCTGTATTTAAACAGATTATACTTTGGCATAGTTTTTGTATATGTATATAATGAAAGCAGCTTAACACAGAATTAAGCAACACTGAAACTCAGGAGGTTTTTATGAAAACAAGAAGTTTGATAATCATGTTGGCAGTATGTTTGGCACTGGGAATGGCGGTATTTATGGCGGCAAATTCCGCAGTAGCAGCCGATAACGGCATGGACAAAGACACGGTGATTCTTGCCAAAAGAAATGGTCCCGGCAACGGCACAGGAACCGGCACCCGTCCCCAAGATGGCACCGGCAACGGACCCAAGAGCGGCGGCTGCACAAGACTTACCTCTGATGCGCCGGATAATGGCAATCTGATTGCAGGTCGCGGAAGAGGAACAGGCACCGGGACAGGAACAGGCTCCCGTCCTCAGAATGGCACCGGTCCTCGCGGTGGAACTTCTTCATGCCCGATTCCAAGCTGATTAGCTGATTGAGCATAAAAGTATGGATCGGGTTGTTCAGTAACAGCCCGATCTGAAACCAAATCAGGATAAGGAGATCAAAGCAATGAAGCGAGTCTTAAACTTAACCTTAGTATTGAGCTTTATCATCATCGGATCGGCAATGGCACAGGGTCCCAAATGGGGACAAAATATGCCGACAATTTCTTTTCAATCAGATTATTGCACGGCAGCAGTTGCGAATTTGCCGCTTGAAGACGTAAGCGATGCTGAAAAAGCAGATTTGCTGTATATGCGGGAAGAAGAAAAACTTGCCAAAGATATTTACCTGAATTTTTCTCAAAAATGGGGGTATCGGATTTTCGGCAATATCGCACGAAGTGAGCAGATGCACGAAAATGCTATCAAAGGTCTGCTTGTCAAATACGCTATCACTGATCCGGCGGCAGGCAATGCAGCAGGCGTTTTTACGGATCCGCATCTTCAACAAATTTATAACGATCTGGTGGCAGCAGGAAATATTTCTGTAACAGATGCGTTAAAAGTGGGCGCAACCATAGAAGAGCTTGACATCTCTGACCTTGAAAACGCGATTGAAGAAGCTGACAGCAAAGATATTCAAGTGGTTCTTCAAAACCTGATGAAGGGTTCGCGTAACCATCTCAGAAATTATGTCCGTATGCTGAAACTTTACGGACAGAACTATGTGCCTCAGTATCTGTCGCCGGAAGAAGTGAAAGCAATTACGGATTCGCCGATGGAAAGAGGCATGTATGATGAAAACGGAACATCTTTATCTTATTAACAGATTTACTCAGAAAAACAGGGGCGTGGACTGAAACAAACAAGAAACTTGCCATCGTCTTCATAGTATTGTAAGATCAGACTCACTCCTGCAATAATGCCGGAGTGAGTTTTGACCATTCCTGACACGAGGTATGAAAATGACGGCAAAAATTCTTATCAAATCGGCTCTGTTTATCACTTTCTTCATGGTTTATCTTCTGATATCTACTACTCTCACACTTCAGGCAGCCGAGAACTTTAACGGTATTATCGGGATATCTGCGGGATATGATAACAATGTTTCTTTGTCATCAGAACAAAAAGGGTCTTCATTTATATCATATCGAAGCAAACTTGACTTCCGGCTTTTTCCGAAAAATCCGACATCGGAACTGGGCATATTTGCAGAAGGCATGTATCGGGACTATTTTTCTCTTGAGGATAATTATCGTTTAAGAGCAGGCGGTTATCTGACATGGCAGATGATGGGCGGGCGTCTGATCCCCGGTCTTTTCGGCGATCTGTCTGCCTATCGGGATAAATTGAACCCGACGGATGAAAAAAACGGATTTACAGCCGGAGCAAAGCTTGACTGGATAGCATCGGCGCGGCTGACGCTCGGCATTCAGCAGTCATGGACATATCAGGA
>DYRC01000087.1:0-1575 GCA_020718925.1 Desulfonema limicola | reverse complement strand
TGAGAAATGAGAAGTGAGAAATGATTCATCTCCTGATAATACACGGCTTCTTCAGATGCTTCCGACATGGAAAGGCAATCTCATCATCTTTGGCGTGTTGATTATCATCATTTTGGGATATTTTTTCTGGCAGGTAAATCAAGCGCATCAGACATTTCTTGAACAGGTGCGAAGCTATTCCGCAATGCTCGGCGGCGTTATCGAACTTAATGCCAAAGGCGCGGTGTTATCGGAAGAAATTGTCAAAGAAATCATGCAGACATTTCTGGGAAATACAGCGCGATTTGCGGATTATCTGGATATGATTCAGCCATTTTCTCCTGAAGAACTGAGTGCTTTTGCAAAAGAAGCCGGGCTTGCGGGCATTCGCATTATCCGGGCAGATGGCGGATATACCGAAGGACCCGCAGGCTGGTCAGGTTCTGAAAATCTGACCTGCACAGACAAAGACGGTTTTTTGCAGCATCTCCGGACTGAACATCTGTATTTTCTTTCCCGAACACGCGAAAGGCTGCCCGGGTGCGTGATGGTTGGGCTGACTGCGGCGCGTATTGAAAAACTGCATGATCAGGTGGGGCTGCCGTATCTGCTTAAAACCCTGCCCGGCTTGGCGGGTATAAAATATGTGAAAATTGAGCCGGATTCCGGGAATACATTTTCCAAACCTGAGATCAGACTCACCAACAATCAGGATGAAACCGTTGCCCAAGCTCAGATGCCTCTTGGCAAAGATACGCTGATTGTGGCAATGGATACCGGATATTTTATGGCGCGTGTCAGACAAATCCGCCATGAATTTTTTGCCTTCAGCGCGGTCTTGGCGGTTCTCGGCATTTTTCTGTCATGGCTGCTGTATCGCTATCAGAATGCGTATCTGAATCAGATTAGAACTTATGAACGGGAACTGGCGCGGCAGCGGGAAGATGCGAGTCTGGGGCGGGCTGCCGCAGCTATCGCCCATGAAATCCGAAACCCTCTGAATGCTATCAGCATGGGATTGCAGCGATTGCAGATCGAATCAGACGAGTTATCGGATGATTCGCAGAAACTCGTGGCAACGTTGTTGAAAGCAGTTCAGAGAACAGACAGCATTGTGAAAAATATCCGGCGATATGCCATGCCCTCAGCCCCCCGAAAGCAGCCGGTATCTATGGAAACCATTTTAAATCACATTCTTTCGCTTTATCATCAGAAATATGAGCAGCAGGGAATTAACGTAACAACTACTATCGGATATGATAAAAGCATCATGGCTGATCCGGATATGCTGGAAGAAGTTGTTGAAAATCTGATGAAAAACAGCATTGAGGCACAGCCGGACGGCGGCTATATCGCTATACGATATGAGCGTAAAGACGCTGACGTTGTTCTTTCGGTTGAAAACAGCGGATTTGAACTTTCTGCCGAGCAATCGGAAAAAATTCTTGATCCGTATTTTACAACAAAAACACGGGGAACCGGGCTGGGCATGGCAATTGCCGACAGAATTGTTCAGGCGCATGGCGGCAGATTAGTTCTCAGCAGCCCTGATTCCGGTGTCATCAGAATTGATGTCTGCCTGCCGTTATGAGAGAA
>DYRC01000086.1:12064-13234 GCA_020718925.1 Desulfonema limicola | reverse complement strand
CAATATTTCCGGCGGCGGATGTCCTGATGTTCCGTATCTGGCATCTCAGATGATCGGAAAATCCTTATCCGAATCGCCGGAGCCTCGCAATATCGGGCATACCCTGTGCGGATACGCGCTTCAATTAGCTTATGAGGAAATAAACCGTCAATGTTTGCCATCATAGGAACTGTTCCTGACGAAGATTTTCCTTTGGTATCCGGGGAAGTCTGTCTGAAAGATGAGCATATTCATATTCAGGGAAGTCATTTTCCGATCAATCGGGGAACTCCCGCGCTTTTGGCATCTGCCATAAAAACCTGCGAAGCCACGGATCAGCCGCTGCCGTATGCGTTTTTGGTCGGAGATACAGGCTTGGGAAACGGCAGCCGCCGATTGTATGAATATCTTGAAACGCATCTGCGTCAATTTGCATTTCACAGCATGACCTTTCATTATCTTCTGCCGGATGTTGATTGGCATAACCGCGTGTTGTTTGCCATTGAAAAGATGACTCCCAAGCCGATTCTGATTGCAGACGCAGGATTTATGTATGCGGCGAAAATGAGCGGGCAGGCTGAACAATACGACATTTTCACGCCGGATGCCGGAGAACTTGCGTTTCTTGCAGATGAAAAAGCACCGCACCCCTTTTATACACGGGGCTTTATTCTGCATGAAGAACAGCGCGTACCGGAATTGATTGCGTGTGCTTATCATCATAAAAACGCTTCCAAAATTCTGATGGTCAAAGGTGAAAAAGATTATGTGGTCAGTCAGGGGAATATCATCAGCGTCATTGACGGTCCCGCAATCCCTGAGATGGAGCCTATCGGCGGCACCGGAGACACGCTGACCGGAATAATTGCCGCGCTGACACATTCAGGAATGGAACTCACCACCGCCTGCATGATTGCTGCTAAAGTCAATCGTTTGGCAGGATATTATGCACAGCCCACGCCGAAAACTCAGGTGATTGAGATTATTTCAAATATCGCTAAAGCCCTGTCTTTTTCCAAAATTGATGATATATAGTGCCGATTAAGGGTTCAATCCTGATTCTGAATCAATTTTTCACAGGGGTTAAAACCCCCGCCTTCATTCCCCTGCCGTGATACGGCAATGTGATACAGGCTCGGATTTCAATCCGGGTATTCGGTGATTGAATGATGAAAAATATCCTTAAATCCT
>DYRC01000086.1:6540-11964 GCA_020718925.1 Desulfonema limicola | reverse complement strand
ATCCTGATTGACTTTTTCAGATATATATCCTACTTTATATAAAAATTGTTCAATCAGGAGAATACTATGCTTTCCGTTCAGGGGATATATGACGGCAAACAGATAATGCTGCCGCCGAACATAAATGTTATGCCGAACATCAGGGTTATCATCACTTTTCTTGATGATAAACCGGAAATATCTCATGATGACGATTTTCAGTATCAGACCGAACTGACTGAAAAAAATAGGATACTGGTCGTAAAAGGCGAATCATCGGAACATCCGGCAAATATCACACGCCATGAACGTGATCACCGTGTCTGTGAACTTCTGAGCAGAGTAGGGCTGTGAAAACACTTTTTGATACCTCTGTGCTGGTAGCTGCGATGATCGAATCCCATCCGGCGCATCCGAAATCGTTTGCATGGCTGCAACAGGTTAAAAACAGCACGATTATCGGATATGTTTCAGCACATTCGATAGCCTAGCTTTATGCTATTCTGACGGTTTATCCGATAAAACCCCGAATACATCCTATGATTGCCCGAAAAATGATTGGGCAAAATGTTTTTGAAATATTCAACGTTGTTTCTCTGTCTGCTCAGGACTATGCAGAGATTACAGAACATCTTTCAAAATCAGAAATTATCGGCGGCGTAACTTATGATGCCGTAATTTTATATACTGCCTTGAAAACCAATATTGACCGGATACTTACACTCAATCCGAAAGATTTTCGCAGAATTTATCCTGAACTTTCGGATAAAATCATTGCTGTCTGAATCAGGATTCAAAAATTTTGGCAATCAGAAAAATCAGCGTAATCCCGCTTCAAATCATTTCACTGAGCGAACCGCACGGGCATAGTAATTGCTATTCTTGAGGTTTTGCGATGTAACACTGCCATTGTCGAAATAGACTAATGCCGCATCAGACGAACTATTATCAGATGTCCAACATATCTCTTGTTTATTATCAAATCATCGCTATCTTTCTTAAGTTTGAAAGTCTTCAAAGCGTCTTCATCTGAAACTGTTATCGGCGTACTTCTGAGATTGTATTTATATTTTTTGAATGTTTCTGTATTGCTGAGATAGCGATTGCCGTCTTTTCCTTCCTGCTCGACCCTGTAATCCGCGCTGTCTTTATCAAGTTTTTCATTATCAACAAACGAATCTGTTGTTGAAACGCCGATTTGCTTTTTATCTCTGAAAACAAGCGTCAAAGCTTTTACGTCAACATTGCTTTTCCATCCCAAATGCCGTGAACCGTCTGTTCTGGCAGTAACTTTCAACTCAATCGGCGGTTTTCCGTTCTGAAGACAGTCAACCCGTTTCTGCGGCGGCGTTGTCAGACGAATCAGATTGATGACTTGTCCATTGCCGGTATCAGTCTTTTTCTCAACCGTGATGTCTGCAAGATCACTGCTTCCGAAGTGATGATCTCCGGGAGCAATATACTGGGCATAACTGACCTGCTGATAATAATTATTGCCCGCCTGATCTGTAACTTTAAGACCGAAAAACGGTTTTTTATAATTCGGATCATCGCTTGAAAATTTCGGCAAGCCTTCGATAGTCGTCTGAAATTCATAATACGATGCGCCGGTTACAGAATCCTGAACATATCTTACAGGAATATCAACAGTTACAGGACGTTCGCCCTGATCAAAAAACACCATTTCAACCGACATTTTATTTTCGGCTGTTTTCAGATTGCTTGACGCTTTTCCCTCAATCACCCGTTTATCCGGCTCATTTTCAGGCTGATAACTCAGACCGCGTATAACCGGTATCTCTGTATAAAACCGGATTTCCTGAATATCAACCAAATCCTCACCGGTAAAGCCTGCCCGAATTTTATATTTTCCGTCTTTGAGCATTTCCGGCGGCGGATGCTGATCTTTTAAGCTGAAATGCCAGATTTGACGTTTATCATCTCCCTGATTATCAACCGGAATCCCTTTTTCATCAAATAGCAATCCGTCAAATTCGACCGTAAGCAGTTGTTTGCGATTTGCCGATTCATTTCCTGCTTTGATGATGAGAGCCGAGTCTGATCGGAGAATCCGATTTTCAATGACAAACTTCGGATGAATTTTTTCCGGCTTGACCGGCGGCTTGTCAAACTTATTCCAAAGATAAGGAAGCGGAGCAGCAAAAAACAGACATACAACTATCAGAATTGCATTCAGATAAGATTTTTTATTTGTTTTTTCAGATACTTTATCATCTTTATCCGGCTGTTCCGTATTCACATTAACATTGATTATGTTCTGATTAGCAACATTCCCATCACCGGAAGTAGCGATACTTTTTTCAACATTTCCGGTAATTTCGATATTTTGATTATTCTCATGCTCGGACATAAACAGATACCTCTATTACATCACCTTCTCTGGCGTAGCTGATGAATACTTTCATGCACACCTTCTTTTTTACCGGCTTTATCGCAATAAATCAATCTCATTTTACCCTATTGACATTTAAACAGGCTCTTTATGCGGCGGGTGAATGCCTGAATTGACAGAACACATCATCAGCATCTATCATATTGATATTTTATATTTGATTTATTATATAATTCAATATAAATAACATAAAATTTTTTTGTAAATGCTGAGAGAAGAAATAAAAGGGGAACACATGAGCGAAACGTACAAACAGATGTGGCAGGAATTGGGGCTTGATCTGAATGCCCATGATATGCTGCTGAATGTTTTGGGAAAAGCCTATCAGGATATTTATCTGGCACAGAAAAACCGCCCGTCCGGCATGGGCTATTTTGATTTTGTGATGAGCGAAGTTCACGGGCTTAGAATCAAAGAACTGATGGATGAAAAAGCTGCGGGGCGCAAAATTATCGGCGCGTACTGCGTATTTGTGCCGGAAGAAATTGTCAAAGCTGCGGATGCAACTCTGGTGGGGCTTTGTGCAGGTGCTGATTTTGCAACAGACGAGGCGGAAAAACTGCTTCCCCGAAACACCTGCGCCCTCATCAAATCCGCATTCGGATTCAAGCTGGGAAAGGTCTGCCCCTACATTGAATCTTCGGACATGATTGTGGGCGAAAACACCTGCGATGGCAAAAAGAAAGCGTATGAAAGCCTCAAAAATCTGATTCCGAATTTATATGTCATGGATATGCCCCAGATGAAATCCGCTGAAGGCAGATCCCTGTTGAAAGCCGAATATTTCCGCTTTATGGAAGCAGTCGAAAAGCTGACCGGCATTAAAATTGATGCGGCACGGCTAAAAAAAGGCATTGCCATTGTCAATAACAAGCGGAAAGCCATTCACCGGCTGATGGCGCTGAGAAAAGCCAAGCCCGCGCCGATTTCAGGATTGGACGCGCTGTTGGCAAATCAGGTCTTTTTTTATGATGATTCGGTTCGGTTTACGGATTCGGTAAACAAAATCTGCGATGAATTGGAAAAGCGGGTTGAGCAGAAACAGGGCGTATTTCCGGCAAACACGCCCCGGATATTGCTTTCCGGCTGTCCGATGGCGGTGCCGAATTGGAAACTGCCTTGGATTATTGAGACTTCCGGCGCAGTGATTGTCGGTGAAGAATCCTGTGTCGGAGAGCGCGGGAATCGCAATCTGACCGATGATTCGGGAAACACCGTAGAACAGCTTATGGATGCGATGATTGATCGGTATTTCAAAATTGACTGCGCTGTATTCACGCCTAATTCGGATCGGCTCAATCATATTGAGGAAATGGCAAAAACCTATCAGGCAGACGGCGTGATTCATTACGGGCTTCAGTTCTGCCAGCCTTATCTGATGGAAGCAATTCCGGTAGAAAAAGCCTTAGAATCAAAGAATATTCCCACTCTTCGGATTGATACGGATTACAGCATGGAAGATATGGGGCAGTTGAAAACAAGGGTGGAAGCATTTGTGGAAGTGCTGAAATAATACCTGATTTATAACTCGCTGACGTTCGCAACTCTGAGCTACGAGCGTCAGCGAGTCATTATTTAATTGCCTGACAGTTTCATGGATAGAGTTATAAAATATTCTCTATGAAATCAGACTTTTGATTCCATCAATCAGCCTCGGTTCATCCGCATTCTGATCCATGACATCCAGACGGATAAGATTGGCTTTTTCTCTTAACAGCGCAGATCGTTTCAGATACCGCTCCACTTCGGTTTCGCCGCCGCTTCCGTGCTGAACAATGCTGACTCCGAGCCGATTCACATACTCAAGCATTTTCTGAATTTCAGGAATAGCCGCCTTTCCCTCTGTGTCCCAGTCATCGCCGTCCGTGCCATGAAACACATAAATATTGTAATCTTTGATCAGATTTTCTTTTTCCACAATTTCGTTGACTAATTTAAACGCCGAAGACACCTGAGTTCCACCCGCAACTTTTGAATTATAATAGGTATAAAAATCAGGAACTTCTTTAGCTTCGGTGTCGTGGAGAATAAATCTGGACTCGACTTGTCTGGAATACTGATACAGAAGCCAACTGTAAATCAGCACATGCTGTGCAACAACCAGTTCCGTTGGCTTGCCTGACATAGAGCCGGAATAATCCCGCAAAAAGAACACCATTGCCTGAGATTCATAATCTTTTTCACGCGAAAGCACCCGATAGATTTTGTCATTCGGGGAAATCAGAAAGCCGGTCGGATCAATATCGCCGACATCCGGCAGATTGCCCAGATTGATGTTGGTCTCAATAATCTTTTTCAAGGTGGCTTTTTTATCCAAAATCTGCCCGAATCCCCGATTCTGATCCGTCATATCATAAGTGTAGCGGGTCAGTGAGCGTTTTTTGCCTTTGTCTTTGAGATTGGGAAGCTCGAATTTTTCGGTAAGGATTTTGCCCAGATCATACGCGCTGGATTCCATTTCATGGGGACCGCCTTCACCCTGACCGGGACCTGCGCCGCTGGAGTCTTCTTCACGGACAGGCTGTTCGCCGATGACTTCACCCTCTTCGCCTTCACCTGATCCGCCTGCTTCCTGCTGCGGTCGGACGGAGTCGTGAATAAATTTTTCCTCAACCGTAGTCGGAACAACAATAACTTTGCCTTGATCACCTTTACCCGGCTTAACAAGCTTGCCGACCCGGATTTTTCTGGGAAAACCGTCTTTTTCCCGAAGCTTATCTCTTTCCAGAAGCTCATCAAGGGAACTCAGACAGGTGGTATAACTCGCCTGATGCGGCGAAAGTGCCTGAAGAAAGGACAAGTCATTATATTCGTAAATGCCGGGACCGAATGCTTTCGGCTTTTCCGATACAGGCGGCTCGGAAGAATCATGGCTGGCGTCATCCTGAAGCTCTGCCAGCATCTTTTTTTCCTGTTCCGGCGTCAATGCCATTTTTCTGATTTTCTCATAAAGAGATTGCATTTCGGGTTTCATTATGTTCACCCTATCCTTTACATACAGGCTGATTTCAGCTTGAATTTTATTCCGGAGT
>DYRC01000086.1:0-6440 GCA_020718925.1 Desulfonema limicola | reverse complement strand
GTTCACCCTATCCTTTACATACAGGCTGATTTCAGCTTGAATTTTATTCCGGAGTATAAAAACACCGTTTGATGTATCAGTTCGATTTTTTTCAATAATACCGCTTTGCCTTCTGTTGTATATTTTTCAATTTTCTCAATACATTCTGCTATATGAATAAGATAAAGCCGTTCATCTTTCATAAAGGCACTGCCTCATTTATGATTTTTTCACGAATATACCAATGTAAGTTTCGCTCTGTCATAACATCTACTTTTCTGCCCAACAAATCCTCCAATTCCTGAATCAGTGCAATCCTTTTCAACAAGCTTCCTTCCATGTCTGTCAGAAAATCAATATCGCTTTCAGGAAGGTCTTCATCGTGTGCAAAAGAACCGAATACACGCAGATTCTTTGCACCGTATTTGTCTGCCAATTGCAGAATTTTATTCCGTTTTGTCTTCAATTCATTTAACATGCCGATTATCCAAATATATTTAAAATTTAAGCAGCTACTTCAGGCAAATATGCGAATACGATCCGATTTTCAGGGATTCATAAATCAGATTGCCTCTTACCTGCGCCCCGATTCCATCCGACCTGCATGAGACTGTAACGATCATGAGTTTCGTCAAATACCGAAGCAAGTCTTATACCCAGGCTGATAGCGAAATTTAATTTGATCTTTAAAGTTAAAGTCAAAATTTTGAACTCTCATCTGGTAAGCAATAAAAGGATATTTTTCACTTAGTAATTTTGAACTTAATTTATCTAACGAATATTCTTTTATAACATTAACCCTTTCATTTACATAATCATTATCTGAATTGAGATGCAACCGATTGATCGTATCATTGATCTTCTGTTTAAGATTAACATCTGTGATATTTGAAGATGGTCTGATTAAAAATGAAGTAAAATCAAGATGAAACCAATCATCAGAAATTGAGCAGGGATCAAGAACAGCTTGAAAATTATCTTTATAATTGTTCAATCTCGCCCGACAAAGTCTGAAATTTGACCATTTATACGCTAATATAGGATCATGCGTTTTAGGCTGAAAATGATCAACCGACGTATAATCAAGCTTGGCTGGTTCTTTCTTACGAGGAGTCCATGACGCACAATACAAGCAGATTCCCTTATGCTCATTATAGAGATAATCATGAATCTTAGCCCAATACCTATGTTTTTCCCAATCTTTGCTTGTCGGATTAGGTTTTCGTCTTAAAAAAGCTTCACCCGGTTTTTCCACAGCAGCGTGATAGTTGGCAGGTGGGGATGGTAAGGTAACTTTTATCATATTTTAACACCGAATTGTTCTGCATAGATAATCCAGCGAATCCAAAAAGAATCTTCTGCCGGCAATAATGCTTTCAGTTGATCTGAAATTTCTTCAACTTGCTCTTTCGTAGCAGAATCTGATAGTTGTAAAGAAATAGCCCTTTGTATGACATCACTCCTTTTTTCATTTCCGGGAAATTTCAGTCCGAAAAAATCAGAAGAAAGCCAAGAATCCACCGTGCCTCTTAGCTCAAAATTACGGGACTCAAATAATACCTTACCGGATTCTGTCAAATCTAAACAAAAAACTTTATCTTTTTCCGAGTCAAAAATCGGTTCAGCAGAAGCCATTACAAGCGGAGAATGCGTTGCTAAAATTATTTGCAAAGATAATTCCGAATGTATATCTTCTGCGATTTCTAAAAGTGATGGAATTATTTTTCTCTGCCATTTGGGATGAAGATGCGCTTCTGCCTCGTCCAACAGAATAACCATTTGGCGTTCTTCTTTTATGTCCGCCTGTCTTGCCTGTATCTTATGCTCTTCCCATGCCCAAACAATAAGATAAGCAATTGTTAATATTCTCTTAATACCGGCAGACTCGAAAACAACGGGAACATTACCATAGGGATGAACAAATGTCGGAATTTCTCTCGCTTCCCCTGAAATCCGAGTAGGCTCTCCTATCACAAGAGGCAAATCAGGAGGCGAAAGCTTCTGTAACACCTTGCTGAAAGTATTAAATATCGGATATTTATCCCGCCTTTCCTGCCAACGAATCCAGTCTCTCAACAATCCCTCTATCTGACCTCCTTTTCCATTCCACACTTCTTCACGGGAAAATACAACGCTTGGGCTGAAATCAGAAGTTGATTTACCGGATAGAATACGATTTACCGGATCCCATATACCAAAAGAGCCATCAACTCTTGCGTAAATAACAAGACCGGAAATAGAAGGTGCTTTATCAGGTTTTTCCCAAGATAATAATTTGTTGGAAAATTTTACTGTTACCGGCTTACTTTCAGAATTGCCGGATACCACAAATCTGATAAAAGGAGTTTTTTTCTGACCG
The DNA here is from genome assembly GCA_020718925.1 of Desulfonema limicola. GTDB lineage: Bacteria > Desulfobacterota > Desulfobacteria > Desulfobacterales > DYRC01 > DYRC01. The sequence continues at coordinate 4,102 of DYRC01000086.1, read as the reverse complement.
ATTTTAAATGGTTCTGCTGCACGTTCATCAGCCCAATGCTGAGTTAATGCCCGCCAAGACAAATCAAGCAGAAATGTTTTCCCTAACCCGTTATCTCCCATGATAATATTCAGTCTTTGTGCCGGTTCAAAAATTAAAGAGGTTACGGGTCCGACACCTTCGACCTCCAAATAATGTAAAATCCCACTTTGTTCAGGGGGAACATCATCCGGGGGTGAATATGCTTCAACAATCTGCTGCCATGTTGCTTTAACAGATTGAAAAGTATCTTTTTCTTCTATTTCAGAAATCAATCCGATATCAAACAATCTATCAATTTCTGCATCTGTTATATTAAAATCGGATATAAAGTATTTAATTATATCTTCTCGCGAAATATTATCTTCCCATTGATTATATTTATAAAACCATACGGCAACATGAAATAAAGGTATTCTTTGTTTTTTAGGCAGAAGTTTTTCTAATTCCTTAATATAATTATCTGAAAATCCCCAATTGTTGCTGTTACGATCATGTAAAAAAGCCGCATTTCTATTCAACTGTTGAAGAGCTTTGCTTGGGTAATCAGAAACAAGCCAATCTTTCTCGGGACTTCTATTTCTGAATACATGTAGAAACATATCAGATTTAGGATGAACTCTGTAATGTTCTCTGAAAAATTCATGATTTTCAGAATTTAATGCAAAACTGACGTTTCTGCCTATCGGAACGTTTGCTTTTTTCAGGACAAAAAATGTAGAGGCAAAAATAGGATGATGACGTTTAAGCCGTTCCAGTGATTCTTGAATTTGGGTTAGGGTAAAATATTTCATCTCAGCACATTCCAATAAGCGTTAGAAGACATTGATAACAAATTTATTATAGCCTTATCCTGACTAAAGGGCAAGTCTTATCAGCGTGAACATCGGGGCTTTCTGTTGACATCAACGCCGTATATGATAAAGTTGTGTAAATGAAAATTATGAAATCAGTTCTGAATCATATCTGAAAAACACTATTTTCCCTTCAGAAACCTCAATCCGAAAAATATCATACCAACGGATAAAAAAACAACCGGTATGATGAATCTGCTTGAATTAAGCTGTGCAGCAAATCCGGGCAGTCCGGGAGCAAGAGCAAGAGCCAGACAGGGAAGTCCGAATGCAAATCCGGCACGATTCGGAAAAGCAAGATACACTGCTTGCAGCGTTACCGGCATGGTCAGTTGGAAGAAAAACATTCCGGTCAAAGCAATGATGATATGCTGAGAGCCGAATACCACAAATGGCAATGAAATAATCAGAGCGCCGACACTCAGCATTCTCCAGCCGATACGGTCGGCAATCATTCCGCCTAAAGCTTTGCCTGCCACAGCGGCAATTGCCAATAAAAACAACGTTATCTGAGATTCACGCCACGCGCCGCTGATGAATCCGCCTACCATTCCTCTCACCGATACTGACATCAGAAGCAGAAAAACACATACAAGTATCGGAAAATCCGACATCGCAGATGCTTTCAACTCCGGCGGTTCATCTGTCCGGACTTGCAGTTTTGCAGTTATCACCGCAGAAAAAATAAGCAGGGGTATCAATATCAGTTGCCAAGCAAAAGTCTGAACCCCAAGCCAAAGTCCGATCACCAGACCGATAGCTCCGGGCGCAACGAAAATTCCGGCATCACAGGCTTTTCCGTCAGATTGCTGTAACACGATAGCACCTGCGCCGACATGAAATAACGAATTTCCGATTCCCGCCAGTATCACTCCCGGAACATGGGAATATTTCTGCACCGCCAAAGCAAGAACCATAATCCAAATACCTGAAATTGCAGTATGGCGATAGATTCTCCGATAGTCGGCAATCCACCCGACGATAAATTGTGTGCCGAATGCCAGAGCATTATAAATAACCACCATTGAGCAGATTAATTCAAAAGAAATTCTGCCCTGCTCAAGCTCGGCATAGACAATTGCGCCGGATGCAGTGTCAATCAGCGCGTGGATTAATCCCAATTTCAACGCAAGTTTCATTTAACTTAGAAAGTATCCAAACTTATTGAAATATATGAAAAATTTTTCAGGATTTTTCTATCGGTCGTAATCAGAGGAATATGAAACTGTTCTGCAAGAGCTACAAATTCACAATCATAAGCAGAGCAATCACTTTGATCTACCAATCGGAGAATATCCGATGATCTGACGCGATATTCCCTGCCTTTCATCAACAATTCCGCATCGGACATTATTCGGAGAGCATCATCGAATGAGATGATTTGCTTTCGGATATATAATGCCAATACATTTCGGAACTCGCTACGCCACAATATCGGCGCAATCCAATACGGATATTTCCGGAAGGCATGTTCTGCCAACTCAGAATGCTCGGTATTCAGAAAGAAATAACAGATGATATTCGTATCAACGACAATCATGGTCTTCCTTCATTTTTAAGCTGATTCAGCAATTCCTCTGTCAGAAGATATTGCTTTGTCTTTTCTCTGAGTTTTTTTGCCATATCCGAAAACATATCGGGAGAAAAAATTTGTTCACTATCAGCTAGGATTGCTTCGTTCATTAACGGTATATCATCAGACGGAGTTTTGATAAGTATTTCCATCCTCTTAGAAAGCAAATTTCTGATGACATCCAACAAACCGTCATCAACCTCATTCAATTGCATATTCAGAATTGCCTGCATCTGAATCTCCTTATTTTATAAATCGATCAGTGTGTTGATTAATCTTAATTTCAACGCCTGCCTCATACGTCCATATTAATGATTGATAGGAAAATATTTTTATACGATCTCGGATCGTAGCTATCCGGTATTTCCAAAACAATTTCATGCTCTCTGTATATCTTCGGTTTTATTTCAGCGTCAAGAATATCCAAAATAAGCGACTTGTCTGAAGTGAAGGATATCTTGCCGCTTTTTATTTGTTTGGAAAAATTAGCGCCGGAAAGGAGAAATAAAAACTGCGATTCATGTTTTGACAGAAGTATTGAATATCGAACTGTTACATGTCGTTTAAATTTAGGCATCCCGACTATTGACCATGAGTAGCTGATTATATGTCGTACCGCGCATATTTCCCCTGAGTTGAAATCTTCCTGAGAAAAAAACAATAATTTTTTCCGTGTCGGCACTGATTTTTTGTCATCAATATCAGCCCGAAAGTTAAAAACATTGTAAGGGTGCACATGATCCCAAAGTGGAAATACTATTTCACACTCCTGCATAAAAACATCGCCTGCTTCCTGACAGGATATATCAAAATTACACACGACTTCGGCAAGAATATAGGTTTCTTTTTGAAACAGAAAGTACTTTCTTTTGATGTAAGGCTTCAGATTAATCTTAATATCGGCATTGATTGTGCAACTCTCCATTCCCAACGGAGGGCTCATATGGGGAGGAGTAGGAGGTGGCGGGATGAGGTCTCCGCTTACAGATGTTATAAAGACAAAAAATATCAGAAAAACAGCAGTTATCAGGTGTTTCATTTGTTCCCCCCTTATTTTTTTGTGATCAGATCATATCAGGAACCCTGACAGAAAACTCCCCATATTCATCAGAAAGCTTATTATAAAAGCATGTCTGAAAGAAAGCGGATAGAAGGCTTTGGCAAGAAGATACATGAATACTGCTTCGGATACCACAGCAAAAACTTCGACCATAAAAATAACGGATTCATAAGACACCGGAAGTCTTGGAAAAGTGAGCCATGCAAACGGATACAGAACGATGTTTGCCAATACGACAAGCAGAATTACTTTTGGGGAAAGTTTGGCAAAAAAAACATACATGCCTGCAAAGAAACTTTCCAAAATTATCGTCAGAAACAGATAAAATGGTAATGAGTCTGTGTCGAAGTATCTGATCTGATTTCCAAACTCAGCAGATTGCAGCTTGCGGGGAGATGGAATCTTGTCCGTATGAGCAACGACAGAATGGGATAAGACAATGGCGATTAACAAGATAAGCCCTATATACCGATTGAAGCGGATCATGTTTTCTCCTTTTTGAAAAGCGGAAAGCGATTTCTCACTTCTCATTTCTCACTTCTCATTTTGCATTACCTCTGCGTAACCCGGATAACTTCTTCAACCGTAGTCAGACCG
>DYRC01000085.1 GCA_020718925.1 Desulfonema limicola | reverse complement strand
GAATATTGTACACTTCAAACATCAGAATATCGGAACAAAGTACGGTGAATTTTTCGGATTTGATTTCCGAAACAATATCCATAAACGCATCAGCTTCACTCCGAATTTCCGGTTTATTCTGATTATCAAAGGGACGGGAATAAACATTCGTATCAAGATAGATCAGCATCGTCATCTCATTCCTATTTTCCTCTGTTTATATCCGTTATCGTTTATCCGTCAGTTGCATTATGGATTATCCACAATCGGCGTATTCATCCAATTCTTCATCTTCAGAGGAAAATGAGCTTTAAGCAAACACAATTCCCCGCTCATGGCTGATTTCCCGCTGTCTGTATATTTCGGTAATATCCAAATCCTCTTCATCCAATGCGGCATACTGTCCGGTAATTTCTGAAAATACCTGCGGCGGAGATGCCCTGAAAGCCTCCAAATCAACCAGAATCAACTTTACCCGATGATTAGATAATTTACTGATTTCATTTGGTAAGATGATTATACCGTTCTCTTTGATTACTGATTCAAACTGATAGGTTTTCATGGCTCTTTCTCCATTATCAATGGACATCTTCATTATTGCTCAATTTATAAACATGCTGTTACCCATTAAGAAAATTATTTATAACTATCCTAAAAATTTCACTTTTTGTCAAGCTTTATTTTTTTACCTTGCTGTGTCTCAGTGCAATTTGAACGAAAAAAGCTCTTGTAATTGCTATAATATAATTATAAAGTACAGAAGAAATTTACGAGGCTGCGGGAGAGGTTAAGCTGAATTATGACAAAGATGACTGATGAAATAAAAGCTTTGGAAGCTCCGGTCAAGGCAGAAAGCCATGCGCCGGTGTATAAAATGCACCGCTACTTTGCACGGCGTCCGTGGAATGTGTTTGAGCATATTATCGGGAATTATACCCGTCCCGGCGAGATTATCCTTGATCCGTTCTGCGGCGGCGGTGTTACGGCAGTCGAGGGCTTGAAACTGCGGCGCAAGGTGGTCGCTGTGGATTTGAACCCGGTTGCGGCGTATATCACAAGAATGGAAGTTACGCCTGTTGATTTGGATAAATTAGATGAAGCGTTCAAACGGGTTGAAGCTGCTGTCAGAGATCAGATCAACACCCTGTATCAGACAAAATGCCGAAGCTGCGGCTCTGAAAATGCGATTGTCCAGTGGTATCAGTGGAGCAATGTGTTTTCCTGTTCTGCCTGCAATGCGAATGTTGTTGCCGGACTTGCAAAAAAACTGCACGGCGGCACATATCAATGCCCGGATTGCGGCAGTAAAGTAAATGCCTCATCATCCAAACGCCTTGAAGATCAACTGATTCGGCTGAATTATGTCTGCCCTGATTGCAATAAAACCGGAGAAGCTGAGGCGGATGAGAATGATATTGCTCTTGCTCTGACTATTGAGCAGAACTTTGAGTCCATAGTCAGAAAAGAACGCCTCTGGTATCCGAAAGATGCTGTTCCTGATTGTGATCGCCAATATGATGACGCTCTTCAGGAAAAAGGTTTTACTCATTTTTATAAAATGTTCACCACACGCAATCTTTTGGCAAATGCAAAGCTGTTTAAAGCTGTCGGCAAGGTTAAAGCTGATGCTGTTGTCAGGGAAATGCTTAAATTTTGTTTCAGTTCCAGACTTGCATGGACTTCTATCATGGTGAGCAGCACCACGCATGGCTGGCAGCACCACGGCTTCTGGATGCCAAATGTACATTATGAAATGAGTGTTTGGAAAATGTTTCATCAGGGCTATGAAAAAGGACAAAGCACTATTCGGAAAGGAAAAGAGCAATCCAATAAAGACATCGGTGAATACTGTGTTTTTGCAGATAAATCCGATGATTTTAAAAATAACGCCACATGCTTTATCCTGAATCAGTCGTCACATGAACTGCCTTTGCCGAATAACAGTATTGATGCGGTGATTACCGATCCTCCTTTCGGCGGAAATGTGCAGTATTCGGAATTAAGCAATTTCTGGTGGGTCTGGTTTGACAAAGGCTTGATAGATAACACTTACGAAGCTGTGGAATCCCGTCATACCGGCTTTGCAAGTGCAAAATCCCATGAACATTATGAAGACATGCTCTATCGGGTGTTTAACGAATGTCATCGCGTGCTGAAAAAAGACGGCTGGATGACCATGACCTTTCACAACCGTGAACTCAGAGTATGGATGTCTCTGCATCGCGCTGCCCGCAGAGCCGGATTCAGACTGCCCGGCGCGGAAGAATGCCACAATCGCGGAATTGTGTATCAGCCGCCGATAGAGCATTATACCACAACGCTTCATCAGCGATCCAAGGGGTCCATGCTCGGAGATTTTATTTTAAGCTTCAAACGTGAGGAAAAAGTTCTGGAAGTCGGCGGAGTTCTGTCAAAACTGACTACGGAGCAGGAAACAGATTTGAAAGAAAAGGTTGAAAATTTTCTGAAATATCAGGGTGGTGCGGATGAGAATGCCATGATGACCTGTCTGATTCCGTATCTTGGCGAAATGGGGCTGCTTCACAGAATCGGCGGACATAATTTTACCGAATTTCTGAGAAAATACTTTTACTATGACAAAAAAGAAAGTAAATGGTATTCCCATGATCAGATTCAGTTATCGCCGGATCATAAAAGCTATGTTGTCAGACCTATGGATTATATTCCGGCAGAAGTCATGGTGGAGCAACTGATTCAAAGCTATTTCAAAGAGCATCGCCGTGCAACAATGGATGAGGTTTTAAATCTGATATATACGCAGTTGGTCAATTCATTCAGACCCGGAATGCAGATTGTTGAAAAAGTCTTGGAAAGATTGTGCGATCTTCAGAAAATACCGAATAAATCCGAATATTTTTTTGCGCTTAAAGCAGAAAAGAACTCAAAAATCAACGCAAAAGACAATGCTTATATTCAGACAGGTATTTTCGGAGACATCTCAAATTTATCACACAATGAACTGATTGAAGTACTTTGCAAGTATGCGTCTGAATTGGGTTATTCCGTGCATATCGGAGAAACTGAGCAGAAGAAAGTTGCAAAATTCGGCGAACTCAGTATCCCTATGCTTGATAATGTCAGATACGGCATACCCAAGAATGCGTTCAGACGGATTAAAGAAATTGATTTGCTCTATCTGAAAGGCGATGCAATATGCGCGGCATTTGAAGTTACCACGTCAATCGGCACGGCAGGTTCAGCCATTAATGATCGGTATCGCAATCTGTTTGCCGCATTGCCGAATTTCAACATCAGATGCTTTGTAGTAATCAGAGATGAGGATTTCCAAAAAGCGTATCAGATTCTTAATTCTGATGCCAACATCAAAGACGGCGTTGCCAAAAAGGTTCAATTGCTGAAAATTTCGGATATGACACAGATGAATATTGAAAAATTTCTCATAGAAAACAACTGATTCCGGGAACAAACACTTTCGGTTTCCATTCAACACTGATTCGGTTCTGTTTATTCTTCTATACCTTTATACCCGCTTCATCACAAACAGCGTTACATCATCGGGTTTTTCGTAAGGCTTCAGGGCTTGCAGAACAGCGGCGTGGATTTCAGACACGGATTTGTCGCCGCAGGATTCTATAACTTTAATCAGCCGTTCTGTTCCGAAAAGCCCGATTCCCTGTCCCCACGCCTCGGTAATGCCGTCCGTATAAAGCACCATACAGTCGCCGGACTCCAGTTTCAGCGTACTGTCAGAAAGCAGTCCCGAAATATCGGCTTCAATCCCTATCCACATGCCATCTGTCCTGATATTCTCGATTTTTCCGGTGTCCGTACGCCGGATCAGCATATCCTCATGCAGACCTGAAAAGCAGAAATGTCCGTCTTTTCCGCAGGCTAACACAACAATAGTCATGTGTTTCTGCTCGTCCATTCTTGCGATATTTTCATAGATTGTCCGGTTGATAATCCGAAGTAATTGCGAAGGCGCAACCTGCGGATTGGCAATCAGCACCGTATGAATTGCGGTCTGAACCATCATCATGACCAACCCTGCCGTAACGCCGTGTCCCGAAACATCGCCTATCACAATCCAGTCAAATCCTCCGACAGAAATCACATCGTAATAATCCCCGCCGACTTCTTCGGCAGGCTCGCAACTTGCGGCTATATCATATCCTGATATTTCGGGTTTTTTGGGAAGCAGAACTGTCTGAATCTGCCGCGCCAGTTCCATATCCCGTTTCAACCGTTCTTTTTCGCGCAGATGATTAACTAATTTGGCATTTTCAAGAGAAATCGCAGCCTGACCCGATAGCAGATTCAATATCTGCAAACGGTTCTGTGTAAACGCGCCGATGGTCAGATTGTTTTCCAGATAGATAATTCCGGTCAGATTTCCTTTGTTGAGAATCGGAAAACAGATCACGGATTTCGTGCGATGCTTCTGAATATAGGGGTCTGACAGATAGGCAGGATCCTGTGAAATCTTATCTGACACCAGATGCTGCCGGGTGCGGGCAACATAACGGATGATGGAAAATGGCAGATTTCCGTATTCCTCAGCAGGTACAGCTTTCAGAATATTGAAAACCTTTCCGACTTCCGCTTCTGCCTGAATAATCATACGATTATTCTCGGTTTCAATGAAAACGCCTTTTTCCGCCCCTGCATTTTCGATCACGATGTTCATGATCTTTTCCAGCAGATACCCCAGTTCGATTTCGCTTGAAAGTGTCTGGGAAGCTTTGAGAATACTGTCTGTATCCAGAAATGATTTTATGACGGTTCCGCTCTTGGTTATGGTTCTGTCCGTTATCTGTGCGGCTTTTCCGGCAGACAGAAGAAAAGGAAATTTTTCTCCCAGTTCTCTGACTTTGGCTTCGGCACCCCATCGCTGATAGGCATGATAGGCATCCTGAAGATAATATCGGGCAGTATGCGGAATTTTTATTTCAAGATAATAATGCCCCGCAAGTTCGCATGATAGGGCTTCCTCGTTCAGATATTCGTTTTCCTGAGCCAGAGCGATGGCTTTGTCATAAAATATCCTGGCATCCCCTTCGTTTCCCGATACCCTTGCCCGCTCCGCCTCCACAAGATACCATTTGTGCAGATTGTTCATCGGGCAGTGATGCGCCCACTTCTTCATCTTTTCCTGATTGTCCGATACTTTTTCCGAAATACGCGCCTGTTCGTCAGGTCCTGCATCTTTATATCCTGCCAGACGTACCAGCGAATCATAAAAATGAAACATCGGCACGTTCAGAGCGCCGATACCGCCGATATACTTTCCCACGATTTCCGCGTGTTCCAAAGCTTCCTTATAATTTCCGAAATAACAGCACAGGACGAACTTGTTGAAAGCTATGTGGAACATGGTTACTGCCGAGGTACCGGACTGCGGCACGGACGTCTCATCATAACATTCACCGATCAGACGGCAGGGATTTGCCGCTCTTCCGAGCAGATTCAGAACCGCCTGCCGGTGTATCCGGCTTCGCTGAAGAGAATGTGCCTGACGCAACTGGGATATTGCAGCTCCGTAAGTTGCCATTTCAAGCTCGACCATATTCAGTTCCCTGCCGATGAAATACTGGTGCCAGACATAAGTATTAGCAGAGTAACCTGCATATTCCAAATCTCCTGTTTCTACGCCGCTCCGATATGCTTCCAGCAGATTCAGTATGGTTTCCCTTCCATGCTCTTTCCAGTGGTTCACGAAATAATTAACCATGAAGATCACTTTGGTTCTGAGTTCTTTGGATTCAAACCTTTCCAAGAGTTTCAATGCAAGCTGACCGAACTGATAACCGGTCTCAATATCTCCCAATATGCAGAGAGTACGCCCGTAAGACGCATAAGCATAAGTCGAATAAGATGCATTGCCGTGTTTTACCGAAATGGCTACATGGGCAATCGCTGTCAGCGAATACAGTTCCGGATTGATAAAATAAAAAACAGCAGCCACATTCGCAAGGATTCTTCCGACCGTCAGATATGTAGGATCAGTTACTTCCGGCAGATACAGCAGATCCTCAATCTGTGTGCCGGACATATCGGCTTTCAACTTTTCCACCCTGAGTATGACATCCGCTCTGGTGGATTTCTCAGGAATTTCAACGTCGAACAGTTTCAGAACCTGCAATCCGATTCCTGTCGCTTCTGTCAGCCTGTTTTGTGCGATATACGCCTGAATCCTGACTTCGTAAGCCTTCACCCTGTTCAGCAATGTTTCAGCTTTTTGCAATATGATCTCTGACAACCGTTCCATTTCATTGAAATCGCCGCTCAGATATGCTGCCTCGGATGCGGTTTCATACAGAGCCATAGTCAGATCATAGTTACTTTCCCAACTGTTTTCCGACAGTAGTTCAATGCCGATTCGCAGATATCCGAATGCTGCCTGATATGCTGTTGACGCTTTTGCCTTATGTCCTGCCAGCAGATTCAGTCCTGCCAGTTCGTCTCTTTCCGACTGTCGCTCAGTCAATCCCCGCCCTTCATTCCACTGATTGACAATCTCAAAAATCCGGTCTTCCCGGTTTTCATGGGGAATGTTAGCAAACAACAACTGCCCGATTTCAAGATGAAGCGACGGTTTTTCAGCGTCCGGTATCAGAGAATACGCAGCCTGCTGTATCCGGTCATGCCGGAATACGAACATGGCTTTTTCCTGATTTTTTTCTGTTTCTTCCGAATATCTGTAATGATCATCCAATGGCAGCACCAATCCCTGTTCTATGGCTTTCCACAAATTGTTCAAAGCGGTTTTCCTGTCCTGCTCGGAAATCAATGCCAATATTTCAGAATCAAACTGATTGCCGATAGCTGCCGCTGATTTCAGAATATTACGGGTACGGGTTGGCAATTTGTTGATCTGACTCACCATCAGCGATACAACATTGTCTGCCATGTCTTTGGCATCAATCCTGTCAATATCCCATTTTCATGTCCGGGTTCCGACATCAAAAAATAACAAGCCTTCATCATGCAGCGATTTCAGAAGCTCTTTGGTAAAAAAGGGATTGCCCAGTGTTTTTTCATATACCGGACGGGTCAATGCCTGTGTTTCTTTGTTCAGCAAGGTGTCTGAAATAAGCGCGTCAACATCTTCAAAACACAGATTCTGCAATTGCAGATGATGCACAACCCCCTCGGCTTTGCGGATATCCTCTATTGTGAGAATCAGGGGATGCGCCGGATTTACCTCATTGTCCCGATATGCGCCGATGATCAGGAAATATCGGTTCTCCGGATCTGTCATCAGAACCTTCAACAAATTCAGAGACGCGAAATCTGCCCATTGCAGATCGTCTGTGAACAAAACAAGCGGATGATCTTTATCGCACAATGCACGGAAAAAATTTCTGAAAACGATATTGAACCGGTTTTGCGATTCCGCAGGCGGCAAAACAGGCACTTCGGGTTGTTTTCCAATGATCAGTCCCAGTTCCGGAATGATTTTGACAATCAACTGACCGTTATTGCCGACAGATTTCTGCAATTTCGTTTTCCATTGAGCCAATCGGGTTTCTTTTTCGGAAAGCAATTGTTTTATCATATCTTTGAACGCATTCACGATTGCGGAATAGGGAATATCCCGGCGGAACGGGTCAAATTTCCCGGAAACAAAATATCCCCGCCTTTCTGTGACAGGTCTGTAAATTTCCCGAATCAGCGCGGTCTTTCCGATACCGGAATATCCTGAGACCAACAGCATTTCTCCGGTTTCCGAAGATATTCTTTCAAAAGCGGAAAGCAATTGGGCGATTTCCGCCTCGCGTCCGTAGAGTTTCTGATGAATTTGGAATTTGCTGGAAATATCGTTTTGTCCCAAGACAAATGACCTGATGGCGCCGATACTGGCAAGCTGAATCTGACATTTTTTCAAATCAGACTGCAATCCCCATGCGCTCTGATAGCGTTCTTCGGCAGTTTTTGCCATAAGCTTCATGATGATGTCCGAAATAATGACAGGAATATTCGGATCCAACTCATGCGGCAAAACAGGCTTTCTGGCAAGATGACAATGCACCAGTTCCATAGCGTCATCGGATTTGAAAGGCAGTCGCCGCGTCAGCAATTCATATAAGGTTACGCCTAATGAGTAAATATCGGTGCGATAATCCAGAGACCGGTTCATGCGTCCTGTCTGTTCGGGTGAAATATAGGCAAGCGTACCTTCCAACTGTTCGGGATTTTGCAGCGTAGGATTTTCACGCGGCAAAATTGAGGCTATTCCGAAATCAATGATTTTCAACTCATCGGTTTCATGATTAAATACAATATTCCCCGGATTGATATCCTTGTGAATAATATTGGTGGCATGAAGTTCTCCCATGATTCCGGCAATCCGTATAGCCAAAGACAGCCATTCAGACATGACAAAAGAACGCTCTGCAAGCAGTTGCCGCAAAGATTTGCCGCCGAAATCTTCCAGAATAATCGCTATGGTATTCTGATATTTCAAGAATCCGTAGGTTTTGATGACACCGCTTATCTTCAAATTGCCGATGATGTCATATTCCTGTCTGTAACGGATCAGTTCAGCAGGACTCGGATAATCTTGTCTGAGAATTTTGAGAATCACAGGCAAATTATCATGTTCTCTGATTCCGCAAAAAATCAGGGATTTGTCGCTTTCGTAAAGTTTTTCTCTGATCTGAAATTCTGCTATCTTCGATTCCATTATGATTTTTATCCTTCCATATAGTTGTTAACTGTCATGCAGTTTTTTTTATATCCCTATCACACCCGCTTCATCACAAACAGCGTTACATCATCCGGCTTTTCATAAGGAATCAGGGCTTGCAGGATAGCGGCGTGGATTTCAGACGCGGATTTGTCGCCGCAGGATTCTATAACTTTAATCAGCCGTTCTGTTCCGAAAAGCCCGCTTCCCTGTCCCCACGCCTCGGTAATGCCGTCCGTATAAAGCACCATACAGTCTCCGGATTCCATTTTCAGGGCATTCACAGACAGCGTTTCGGAAATATCAGGTTCAAGCCCTATCCACATGCCATCTGTTTCAATGTTCTCAACAGTTCCGATGTCGGCACGTCTTATCAGAATGTCCTCATGCAGACCTGAAAAGCAGAAATTTCCGTCTTTTCCGCAGGCTAACACAACGATAGTCATGTGTTTCTGCTCGTCCATTCTTGCGATATTTTCATAAATGATATGGTTAATCACCCACAGCAGCTTTGCAGGCGAAACTTGGGGATTCTGAAGCAGCACCGTATGAATGGCTGTCTGAACCATCATCATCACAAGCCCTGACGTAACGCCATGTCCTGACACATCACCGATCACAATCCAGTCAAATCCGCCGACAGAAATCACGTCATAATAATCTCCGCCGACTTCCGCTGCCGGATCGCAGCTTGCCACAATATCATAACCTGATATTTCGGGTTTTTTCGGAAGCAGAATGGTCTGAATCTTTTTGGCAAGCTCCATTTCACCCCAAAGCTCGTCCATTGTTCTGCCAAGGTCCTGATTTGCTTTGTTGAGTTCAATATTGCTTTGGGCAAGCTCCGCCGTGCGCTCCTGAACCCGCTGCTCAAGTTCCCGATTGAGCTTTGTCAGCAGCTCCTCGTTTTCTCTGAGCAGAAGATTCTGATACGCAAGCTTTGATAACTGATTGGCAAATAAGAACAGCGAATTGCAGACATTTTTGAATTGTTCTGTTGACATTCCGGTTACATGGGACAATGCTTCGCGGAATTCTTCCATGTCTGCGCCGATGCTTTCCCCGTATTTAAGCATCTGCTCATCATTCTGAGTTTCGTTTCTGACCTGTCCGATCAGCCAGTTTGCAACATGCTCATCTCCGACGCTGATGCCCGCGCCGCCGTCCCACAGTCCGCCGCTCAGACAGGGCTGCATAATGGGACCGCTGGGATTCTGCCTGCCTAATATCGCATCGGATTTCATACAGTTTGCCAAACCTTTCGGTGTCTTACGAATAATATCCATACACAGCCTGCAAAAATTGCTCGGTTTTGTAATCGGCGTTCCGTCAGGCTCGGTAATAATCGAAGCAACATTGGAGGCAAGCGCAAACGCATCCTGAATTTTTTGTATCTCATTCAAATCAAACAGTTCGGCAAATCTTACTTTAGTCATAACAGATACCCCCTTAAACACATGAATTAATTATATTCAATACTACCACATCGTCATATTTCTCATCTTATGCGCTTTTGTCGGAGGCGGCTCTTTTTCAGTCTCCGGGCTTTCAATCACGCTTGCATCATATTCCGGTGATCTCTGACTTTTCAGAAATTCCGTAATCAGGGTAACTTCTTCTTCGGAAATATACGCGCCCTGAATGCGTCTGATGATTGAGCTTCCGGGCGGCAGAAAGAGCATATCGCCGTTGCCCAGAAGATTTTCCGCGCCGTTGCCGTCAATAATCGTCCGTGAATCTATCTTGGATGACACCTTAAAGCTTAACCGTGTGGGAAAATTGGCTTTGATGGTGCCGGTCAGAACATCTACCGAGGGTCTCTGAGTGGCTAAAATCAGATGAACGCCCGCCGCCCTTGCCATCTGCGCCAGCCGCGCCAGAGATACTTCCACATCCTTTGATGATACCATCATCAGGTCTGCCAATTCATCAATGATAATCACCAGATACGGCAGCTTTTCTACGGATTCTCCCTCTTTTCTGGCTTTTGCGACTTTGATGTTGTATTGACTGATATTTCTGACTTTTCTTTGCGATAAAAGCTCATACCGCCGCTCCATTTCTTTGACCGCCCAGAATAAGGCATGGGTGGCTTTCTGAACATCCGTAACCACCGGCGCAATCAGATGCGGAATGCCGTCATACATGGAAAGTTCGATACGTTTCGGATCAACCATGATAAATTTGACTTCATCCGGGTCGGATTTATACAACAAGCTGCAAATCATGGCATTGAGTCCCACACTCTTGCCGGTTCCGGTTGCTCCGGCAATCAGCAGGTGCGGCATTTTATCCAATTCCGCCACGACCGCAAGCCCTTCGATATCCTTGCCGAGACACATCGTAAGCCGGGATTTGGATTTTTTGAACGCATCAGAGCTGACCAGTTCTTTCAATCTCACGATTTCCCGCGTTTCATTCGGAATTTCAACCCCGATAACAGATTTTCCCGGAATCGGCGCCACAATCCGAATGCTCAATGCTTTGAGTGCAAGAGCCAAATCATCGCTTAAACTCACAATCTTATTAATTTTAACACCCGGAGACGGCTCATATTCAAACGTGGTAATTACCGGACCCGGCATCACCGCTGTAACCTTTCCTTTGATGCCGAAATGCTCCAGCTTGCTTTCCAAAAGCCGGACTTTGGTTTTCAAATGCTCCGGATCCGCAGAGGTTGGGCGTTTATCCGGCTCATCCAAAAAATCCGCCGGCGGCAGTTGAAATCCGCCGTCTTTGGGCATGTAAGTTATCATTTTCGGTTTTGAAACCTGAGTCTTAGCTTCGGGCTTTCGTTCGCTTATCCGCGTTTTGCGGACAAAATCTTTGAGCATCGGGGTCATCCGATTTTTCTTACGCCGCATCGTCCAAGTAATGAGAAATATTTTTCCCATATCTTTTGAAATATCTTTTGCAAGCTCAGAGATGCGTTGCATCAGCCTCAGAGATATTGCCGATAAATGGGCAAGGGAGGTATCGGTGGCAAACATGAACGCAATAATCAGCAATACCATCAGAATAATCGTTCCACCGCCGATATTGGAATACTTTATGATTAAAGATTTCAGCGCGATTCCGATAAGACCGCCGGAAGAAAATTTCGATCCGAAAACAGAATAGCTGTCTCCGCCCAGCGCAAACAGGCTGCCGGTGCATATCATCAGAATCAGGCTGCCTCCGACAATGAGATGATGATTCTGAGGCATGGGATAGTTTTTCAGAAAACGGATACAGGGCAGGAGAAAAAAGACCGGTATCCAAAATGCACCCAATCCGAACAGGCTGATGAACATGCCGGAAATGTGTGCGCCTAACAACCCGAATATATTATGAACTGTTTCTACATGAGCCGCATTGTTCACCGAAGGATCAGCCGGCGTATAGGAGAGCAGACTGAACAGGGCAAAGACAAAGCCGAAAAACAGAAAAATTCCGATAAGTTCTTTTCTCATAAGTTAATAAAGCAGTGCAAAATGTAAAGTGTAAAGTGCAAAATGGTTACAGAATACACTGATTCTGTTCATTTTGCACTTTGCATTTTTAACTTTGCATTAATTTCCACGCCCGATAGTATTTTTTCAACCGTGCGACATCCGATTCATTCAGATAATCCTGATCTTTTAAGCGCTTGATGTTCATATTGTCTTCAAGATCAGCCAGCTTGACTTTCCGGGCAATGGGATTTTGGGTGATTTTCCCGATATATGCGAAATAGTCTTCTTTATCCTGTTTGCTGAGAACTCGGACTGCGTCAAGAATATCTTCTGAAAATCCCTGTCTGCGGAGTTCCTCTGATGTTATCTGCGTATCTTCAACAATATCATGCAGCACAGCGACAATCATTTCGGATTCGGCATCCATGTTGAGCATCACTCTCAGGGGATGCAGAATATACGGATAGCCAGCTTTATCTTTCTGTCCCGCATGGGCATTGGTCGCCAGCGCAATGGCTTTTTCCAACATGCTCATCATTTTAACCTCTGAAAAAATTCGTTTAAGACCTCAGCGTTGCCACCAACCGCAAGGGATGTGTCAGCAAATCCAACGCTGATAAAATGCTTGTACAGACAATATCTGCCGATGCCAGTGTTTCCGCGCTCGTGCCTTCTTCCAAAATCACCGCCACGCCTAACGCGGATTCTTTGAGCATCAGCCGGTCGTTTCTTCCGTTTCCCATGCAGCAGGTTTTATCACACCCCAGTTTTTTTACATAGTCCAGTTTGCCCAAATCCTGATGTTCTATGGGAAGAATGGAGAGTTTGCAGTTCACGCCCGCCAACTGCGCGGCGGCTTTGCCGAAGGTGTCTGCCGTCAGCACATGAATTTCAAGCAGTTCTGCTAAGGCATTCAATGCGGACTTCACGCCGTCAATCATCACGCCATCACAGGCAAGGGTTCCGTTGAAATCCAGAACCAGATGCTCAAGCCTGATAGTCTTGTAGCCGGGAATGGTGGTTTCAATCATAATATCTCCTCAAAAAGCATTTGATTTATATTGTTATGTTTCATATTCCGATAGAAATGGCAAGAAAAATTTCAGTGGAATTTTTGAATCAGGATTGAAGGATTTCAGGAATTTTGAACCGCTGATTACGCTGATTAAGTACTA
>DYRC01000084.1 GCA_020718925.1 Desulfonema limicola | reverse complement strand
CGTCCCAGACGGATGCGCCAGAGCGAAGCATTTCGCCGCATGGTGCGTGAAACCATATTGACGCCGAATGATTTCATTCTTCCGTTGTTTGCCATCAAAGGCAAGAATGTTGAAAACCCGATTCCGTCCATGCCCGGACAGTTCCAATTGTCTGTGGACAATCTCGTCAAAACCGCCGAAAAAGCATACAAATTAGGCGTTCCGGCGGTCATGCTGTTCGGCATTCCTGAAAAAAAAGACGCTTTAGGCACTCAGGCGTATATCAAAGACGGCATTGTTCAGAAAGCGGTCAAAGAACTGAAATCCAAACTTCCCGAACTCGCTGTGATTACCGATGTCTGTTTGTGTCAATACACGGATCACGGGCATTGCGGCGTGGTGGAAAAAGGCGTGATTGACAATGACGCAAGCCTTGATTTGCTGGCGCAGACAGCGTTTTCCCATGCCAAAGCCGGTGCGGATATGGTTGCGCCGTCAGATATGATGGATGGGCGGGTGGCGGCAATCCGTGAAATTTTGGATGAAAACAATCTCAGCAATATCCCGATTATGGCGTATTCTGCCAAGTATTGTTCGGCATATTACGGACCCTTCCGGGCTGCGGCAGATTCCGCGCCTAAGTTCGGAGATCGGCGGACGTATCAGATGGATCCGGCTAACGCGCTTGAAGCCATGCGTGAAGTATCTTTGGATATGGAAGAAGGCGCGGATATTATCATGGTCAAGCCCGCGCTGGCATATTTGGATATTATCTGCCGGGTCAGGCAGGAGATTCCGCTTCCCGTAGCCGCATATAATGTGAGCGGCGAGTACGCTATGATTAAAGCGGCGGATCAGATGGGCTGGATAGACGGCAAGCGCGTCATGATGGAAACCCTCACGGCTATCAAACGCGCAGGCGCGGATATGATTTTAACTTACTTTGCCATTGAAGCGGCAGAAGAACTCGGAAGGTAATCATGTTTGTTTCCCGTGTTATTTTGAAGAATTGGCGTAATTTTTGTTCTACGGATATTCAGTTGGGACAAAAAGTATTTTTACTCGGACCTAATGCTTGCGGAAAATCCAATTTTATGGATCTGTTCCGTTTTCTGCGCGATATGGTCAAACCCGGCGGAGGCTTGCAGAGCGCGGTTCAACGGCGCGGCGGGTTGTCAAAAATCCGATGTCTGTCTGCCCGTCAATCTCCTGATGTTGAGATTGAAGTGCATCTTTCGGATAGTTTAAGCCAAGAATTATTGTGGCAATATGCCATCGGACTCCGGCAGCAGAATCATGGCTATCACCGCCTTTACCTAACGTATGAAAAAGTCCGTAAGGGCGATAAACTCCTGCTGAACAGACCGGATAAAGAAGACAAAAAGGATGAATTACGGCTTACGGAAACCCATCTTGAACGAGTCAGCGCAAACAGGGAATTTAGGGATATTGCCGATTTTTTTGAGTCTGTATCCTATCCTGTGCCGCAATATATCCGGCACCCTGATTTCTTCTCCGGTATTCCTGAAGACCAATTCGGACAGGGATTGATGGAGCGGATTGAAAAAACATTTATGAATATCCGCCGATCCCGATTTAAAAAAATCAATGAGGTGCTGATGACAGCCATTCCTCAGTTGAGAGAACTGACCTATATCACAGATAATATCGGGGGACCTCATCTGGAAGCGGCGTATCAGCACTGGTATCTTATTGCTGACAAACAACGCGAGGATCAGTTTTCAGACGGCATGTTGCGGCTGCTCGGAGTATTATGGGCATTATTGGAAAGAGATTCCATACTGCTTTTGGAAGAACCTGAGCTTTGTTTAAATTCAGGTATTGTCCGGCAATTATCCGAATTAATACGCCGACTTGAGCGCACTCAGAAGATAAAAAGGCAGCTTATTATCAGTACGCACAGTCATGAGTTGCTGACAGATAAAAAGATCAGAGGAAATGAAGTCCTGCTGATGACGCCCGGAAATGATGGCACCGAAGTCTGTGTTGCATCAGATAAAGAGGAAATCCGCAATTTGTTAAAAGGTGGTATGAGTATTGCTGAAGCAGTGCTGCCGCTTGCGGATCCTTCGAACATTTCTCAACTGGGAATGCTGTTTACCGATCCGGCAAAATCCGATTGATTCTGAGATCGGAGATGATTTAGCGATGAAGCCCGTTAATTATATTGCCTGATTCGATGATAATGACTATATTATTCGGATAATCAAAGGGGGTGGAATATGCTTATTCACGACGATATTTATGAATGGCAGGGATGGGGCGGTAAAATGAAGCTGGCAAGCGGCAAATGCAGGCTTCGCATCTACGATCTTAAAAAAGATGCACAAAAAGGGCTGGCGCATTTGAAGCCCATTATTGTCATTATTTCGGACGTAGCGGAAAGCAGAATGTCTGTCAAAAGCTGCACCAGTCATATTGCCACTCATGTTACCAAAGATTTCAAGATTGATCCGCAGCGCATGTTGTGGCTGGAATATTATCCTGAAAAACTATACGGCGTGGGGGGTACGCATCGTATTCCCGAAGCTTATGAACTGGTCGAGTTTGTCTGGCATGAGGACAAGGCAATACAGCCCAAATGGAAGCATCTGAGTCCGACGTTGCTGGATATGGTGAAAAAAATGGTTCAGGAAACATAAAATTAAGGAAAAAATCAGAAATACCGTCTTGTTTTCAACCGGGATTTTCAGGATTACCAAGATTGATACATAAATTTTGGTAATCTTTCAATCCTGTGAATCATGGTTCAGACAATCACTCTGTTTTCCCTATATTCATCAAAGCCTTTTTTGCGAAGTCCGCACGAAGGGCATTGACCGCAGCCTTTTCCGAAGTCGTTCATAGTTTCAACGCCGTTATAACAGGTCAGCGTTTCTTTCAGAACAAATTCCAGACAGCCCAATTCTTCGGCAAGCCGAAATTCTTCAGCTTTTGTCAGCCGCATCAGGGGCGTATGAATGACGATATTGCTTTCTTTGAAATCTGTGGCAAGATTGAGCGTTGCCTGCGCGGATTTGATAAACACATCGCGGCAATCCGCATACCCGGAATAATCGGTTTCACATACGCCGGTAACAAGGTGTTTCGCGCCGACAGTGCCTGCCCAGCCTGCGGCAATGGTTAAGAAAAGCAGATTGCGATACGGCACAAAACTGGACGGAACTTCGGCATTTAAGGGATGAGGCTGATACACATCTCCCGATCCTTCAAATAAGTTTGAAATGACAACATCCTTTATAAAAGACATGTCCACCAGTTTGTTTTCAATGTTCAGCTTGGCGCAGATATGCCGGGCAATCTGAGTTTCCTTTTCATGTTTCTGAGCATAATAAAACGTAATCGCAGATACCTTTTTGAAATTACGCATCGCCCAGAACAGACAGGTCGTGGAATCCTGCCCCCCGCTCATCAGGACAAGAGCCTTCTCTTTTTCAAACGATTCATCCATATCACACGCCTCTTGCATCTTTTCCCCATATCATTTTATGCAGTTGAACAGATACAGACGCGGGAAGTCTGTTATTGATAATAAATTCAGCCAAATCCTTTAATCCGATGCTCCCCGACTGCGGCGACAGATACATCGGCAGTTTCGGTATGATGCGTTGAATGAAGCGTACTTTCTCTTTCACCCATTCCAGATCAGCCTGATTTATCACAAACTTGATGCAGTCATGCGTGATGCGGATATCTTTGAGATTATCCCGATTAAAACAATTATGATGTCCGGAAGACGGGCTTTTCCAATCCATAATATAATGAGAATTATGATTTGAAAAATCAGTAATATGAATCGAACCGTTGGTTTCAATATAAAAGTCTGTTTCAGGAAAACATTCTATGATAGCCGGCAACTCCTCCCGTCTCTCATTTAACAGCGGTTCGCCGCCGGTGAACAATACCTTCAATGTCGGATAAGACGCTATCACGTCTGAAATTTCTTTTTTTAATGCGTCAAAGCTTAAAATTTCATTGACTTCAGTATGATAGCCTGTATCGCAATAGGCGCAGTTCAGATTACATTTGCTGAACCGAATCAGAAAAATCGGGCTGCCGATGATCGGGGCTTCGCCGCTTAATGTGATGAATTTTTCAACAATTTCAAACATCAGAAATCTCCGGTCTCGCAATAGGAATGGCAGGGAGCGACTTCTTCATACAAGCGTATTTTGAAAAGCAATTGCGGATGGTCGCCTTTCAGCTTTGCATAAATAAACAGGGCAATGTTTTCTGCGCTGGGATTGGTATTCAGTACCTGATTGAGATTTGTGTGATCAAGTTTCTGAATAACGGTCTTGATATTGGAAAAATCCCATAAAATGCCGTTGGGCTGCATGTCTTTCTCCTGTCCTTTTACCCAGACGCAGATTTTCCATGTATGTCCGTGAACTGCGGCGCATTTTCCCGGATAATTCTCAAGCGAATGCGCGGCGGCAATATAATCTTCCGTATACAGCGTAAGAAGCATAATCATATCCTTTTTTTGCGGTGTGATTTCAGTATCATCACTCCTGATTAAAAGTCAAGAACCGATTCTTTTCCGGCGGCAGTAAAAAAATAGCATTCTGTTAAAGACATCACTAAAAATCTGTGCTAAAAAGAAATGAAAAATCAAACGGAGATATTTGAACCCCTCCCCCGCCCTCCCCTGAAAGGAGAGGGGAGTTTTCCTGATGTCTCCCCCTTCCTTTTCAGGGAAGGGGGGCGGGGGGTTAGGTGGGTCTGAAAGCGATTTGGTATCAATTATGAAACGCATAACATTTCTGAATTTTTTGCTGATGGGCATACTTATTGCCATACCCTGTTTTGCCGAATATCAGTTTCTTTTTGTTCCCAAACTCTCTGTTACCGAAGAATATACGGATAATCTTCTTTTGGATAATCTCAACAAACAGGATGATTTTATCACTGTTATCTCACCGGGCATCGTGGCGCGGGCATGGGACAGAACCAGCGATATTACCCTTGACTATCAGCCCGGATACAGCATGTATCAGAATTTTACCGAAAACAACACGCTTCGCCATAATGCCCGTCTCTACGGAAAAATGGCTTTTTCCCGGCATACCCGGATGACATTTCAAAATACTTTTATTGCCACTGAAGACCCGATTACCAAAATCGCTTATCCGTCTGCGGATGCCGAACAAACGACCGCAGAGGATCAGGACAGAACAAGGTATCAGGAGCCTATGACACCTCAAGAGGAGCGGCAGAAAATCAGGGAAGAAACCGTAAGAAAAAACCGGAAACAATATTATACAGATACGACTGATATTGCTTTTACGCATCAGTTCGGCAAAGCAGACTTGCTGACGCTCAAATACAGCCATAATCTTTTAAACAACGATGACGAAAATATCGAAGATGAATCCACGCATAAACCGGCGGTCAACTTCACTTACTGGCTCTTTTCTAATCAACTGGGGCTTAGAGCCGGAGCGGCTTACAGCAAAAGCGAGTTTTCCGAGACCGCGCAAAACACGGCATACAATGAAGAAAGCTTAACCCCGTCTTTCGGAATAACGTATCGGATTGACAAAAATTCCAGTATTGATACCGGGTTTTCGTATCGGAAAGGCAAATATTCGGAGCCGGTTTTGAAAAATACAACTGAGGAAAGCCAAGATAGCGATGAAGAAAGCCTGAATCCTACCTTCGGGCTGACATATCGGATTCCTGTTTACAAACTTGACTTAGGTGTATCTGTTTCATATATGGATGGCAGATTTTCCGATGCCACCAAAGATTTTAACAATTGGAACGGCTCAATCAAACTGAGCAAACAATTCAGCAGCCGGCTCACCGGATTTGTTCAATATGCTCATACCAAGACAAAATTCAGCGAAGGCGGCAATGAAAGTTACAATATTTACGATCCGTCCATAGGTTTTACATATCTGCTGGGGGATAAAATTCCCCTGACATTGAGCTTGGGGTATTTTATCCGCGATATGGAATTCAGCCAGGACGAGGCGGCGTTGTCTTTGAACGGCAATATCGGAAAAAGCTGGACATTCGGACGCACAACCATTAATTTTACAGGCAACAGCGGTTATGATCAATCGTATTTCGGCGCACAAGCCCTGGGATTCGGCGTGTTTTATGACATAAAATCTGCGCTTAAACATTCTTTTTCAAGAGATACGATAGGCGATGTGTTTGCATCATACCGAAAAGACAAATATCTTGATCTGAAAAACTCGCGCAACGATGAAAACCGGGAAGCAGGCGCGGGCATTACATGGTTTCTTTTTCAAAAATGGGCGTCTGTCCGACTCGGATATACTTATAGGGACGTTATTTCAACATCAAGTGAAAACAGCTATACGGAGAATCGGGTTTCTTTGATGTTTTCAATATCGGATCCGCGTTTATTAAGGATAAAAAATTAAAAAAGCTGTCAAAATCCGATGATAAAGAAAGCTGAATATCGTTTATATATTGATGAAACGGGAGACGCTGTTATGAAGCATGTTGAAAAAATTGATCATCGCTTTTTATCGCTTACAGGCGTGGCTATTGAATTAGACTATGTTGAAAACATTTTATTTAATGATATGGAAAACATGAAAAAAAGATTTTTCAGTTCGCATCCTGACGAGCCGATTATTTTTCACAGAGAAAATCTGATCAAAGCAGAACCTCCTTTTGAATGTTTGGCGGACTTGAATATTAAAAAAGAATTTAATGATACATTGCTTTATTTGTTTCAAAAATGGAAATATACTGTGTTTTCCGTTACAATGGATAAATTGGAATATAAAAATCATCAATATGATGACAACCCATATCATGATTGTTTTAAAGCTTTGATAGAAAATTTTGTGTTATTTCTTCAGGAATCAGGCAGTATCGGTGATATTATGATAGAAAGCAGAGGTGGAAAAGAAGATACCGGTATAAAAAAATATTTTGAGCGGCTTGTCAACCAACATCAGGATTTTTTGAAATATTTATCAACCAGAAAGCTCAAGGTAAAGCCTAAGATAACCAATATTTCAGGATTACAGATAGCCGACTTATTTGCACATCCTTCAAAAAGAGAGATTCTTATCGAAAACGGATTATTAAGCGATGTCAGAGATGGAGTCTTCGGAGATGACATTATTCATATATTACAATCAAAATATTACCAAAAAAACAGACAGATTGTAGGGTATGGTAAAATATTATTGCCGGAAAAAGAAAAGGAGGCTTTAAAGCCCCCCTTCCCCGATGGCACAACCATCCACCTCCAAATAAACGTGGATACATCTAAATTGGATTAATAATATTATTAAGTCTGTTTCAACCTTTTGTCAAGAAAATTTATTGCCGAGGAGAAATGTATGAACGAAGAACAGATAGCTACGGAGGCTGTGGCAATGCCTTCGGAATCCGTGCGATACCGTTTAGAATTTACCGGAACCACAGAGGAATATTTCCGAATCTGGATTGTCAACACCTTTCTGACCATCATCACACTGGGGATTTACGCCGCATGGGCAAAGGTAAGAACCCGGCAGTATTTCTACGCCCACACCGGCATCGGAGGGCATTCGTTTGAATATCTGGCAAATCCCACCGCAATTCTTAAAGGAAATCTGATTATCGGCGGCGGATTTATCCTTTATACGGCAGCAGGGCATTACAATCAGGCAGCGGCAGGCATTATCGCTATTTTATTTTTTCTGATTCTGCCGTTTCTGATTTACAAGACGCTCAGATTTTACGCGCATAATTCCGCGTTCAGAAATGTCCGATTCCGATTTTCAGGAATGCCCGGAGAAAGTTATAAAATTTTTCTTTTTCTCGGTCTTCTCATTCCGTTCACATTGGGACTTATTTTTCCCTATTGGTCATTTCGTCAGAAAAAGTATTTTTTTGATAATTTTGCCTTCGGTGCAAGTCCCAATTCTTTTGATGGAACATCGGGATTTTTTTATCAAACGTATCTCACAGCATCCGGCATCATGCTCGGAATTGTTGCTGGCATAGGATTCATAGCATATAGCCTGATTCGGAATCCTTATCAGTCCGCAATCCAAGCTTCTGTTCTTTCATTATTGATGGCTTATCCTTTTATCCTGATCGTAGGAGGTGTGCTGGTTCAGCAATATCTTTATGCTATGCTGAATAATTATTGCTGGGGACATTCCCAACTAGGAACAATTCGCTTTCAAAGCACCCTGAATCCTTGGCAGTTGATACGGATTCGGGTAATGAATATTTTAGGCATTCTTGTGTCATGCGGGCTTCTGATCCCTTGGGCAAAAATACGAAAAACCCGCTATATTCTTGATAATATTGCGATAATAACTCAGGGCGGTTTGGATGATTTTACTGCGGAAGTCGGCGCGGAAGAAAGTGCTGTCGGCGAGGCAGCCACTGACTTTTTTGATTTTGAAATCGGACTATGATTGAATTTGATGCAACATATTTTGACGGCAAAAGCTCAAAGGCATATTCGGTAACCATCGTATCGGACGGGGTGCAGGTGTCTGTATGGGGCGATGAAGGGCAGGCGTTACGCTATCTTCCGCTTCACCAATGCGTGATTACCCCGCCGATGGGAAATGCCCGCCGCGCCATAAAATTTCCTGACGGCGCACAATGCGAGACCGATGATTTGCAGGCGGTTGCCGAGTTGGAAAAATACATCGGCACAAATCAGGGAATGCAGATGGTCAATTCTCTGGAAATCAATTGGAAAATGGCTGCCGGATGTCTTGGCGGAATCATTATTTTTGTTTGGATATTCACTGCTTACGGCATTCCGCTCATGGCACAAATCGCAACGCCCCTGATTCCTTCAGTTGTTACAGAAAAAGTCAGTCAGCAAGCCATGAAGATGCTGGATAACAATTTTTTGCAGCCTTCTCAGCTTGATTTGAAAAAAGCCGAACAAATCAGCCTCTTATTTCAGAATTTATGTAAGGAAGCAGACGGAAATTTCAATTATCGGATTCAATTCCGAAAAAGCCCGCGTATCGGACCCAATGCGTTTGCCCTGCCATCGGGCATCATCGTAATGACCGATGAATTGGTCTTGCTTGCAGCCAATGATAACGAAATACGCGGAGTTCTGGTGCATGAAATGGCACATGTCCGCCATCGGCATGGCATACGAAGTGTGCTGCAAAATGCGGGCGTATTTCTGATCGTCTCCATTCTGGTCGGAGATGTAACTTCGATTACATCAGTTGCTGCAACGCTTCCCACAGTTTTAGTTGAAGCCGGATACTCCCGGAAATTTGAAAAAGAAGCGGATCGGGAAGCCGGGTTGTATTTTATAAAAAAAGGATTGAATACAACCGATTATCAGAGTATATTAATGCGTCTGGGCAAAGATCATGCAGAGCATCCGGGCTTGTCTCTGTTATCCACGCATCCTGAAACACAGGAGCGGATAAAGTATCTGCAATCGCTTGAAACATCACCCCCTCCCCCGTCCCCTCCCCGAAGCGGAGAGGGGAGATAAAGGTGCTGTGGGTAAAAAAAGGAGAGCAATCATGTCTTTAAAACATAGCATCATAGCATCTGCACTGATGATTTTTGCGATGTTGGCGCTTCAGTATTTCAGCCACAGCGAAGAAATTCATCCGAACAAGCCTTTTTCCGGTTTTCCGAAACAAATCGGTCAATGGAGCGGAAAGCAGATGTTTTTTGATAAAAAGATTTATGATGTGCTGGGTGTGGACGATTCGTTTTTGGCAAATTATGCCGCGCCGAATGGGAAAATCGTTCAACTCTATATCGGGTTTTATCAAAGCCAGCGGGAAGGCGATATGATTCATTCCCCGAAAAACTGTATGCCGGGTGCGGGCTGGAATATTGTTCAGACTTCGATTGAGGAGCTTGATACGCCGGGTTTGTATTCCGGTAAAATCAGCGTGATTAAGCTTCTTTTGGAAAAAGGAAATCAGAAACAGGTTATGTTGTACTGGTTTCATTCCAGAGGCAGGATTATTGCGTCTGAGTATTTGCAGAAAGTGTATCTGGTGATTGATTCCATTACCCGGCATCGCACGGATGAGTCGTTTGTCAGGCTGATTGCTTATGGCGAAGAAGCTGAGGCATTGAATAACCTGAAAGATTTTACCAAACTGCTTATGCCGCTGCTGCACGAATATATTCCGTCATAATTTTTTAAAAAATAAAGGAGAACTGAAAATGTTTAAAACCACTGTCAGTAAAGGGAAGATCAGCATAATGCTGATAGCATTCATGGTAGTTTTTTTTGGCGCGGGAAAATGCTTTGCCGCAGTTACAGCAACCGATAGCATACTGGGGTTGCGGGTGAACACAACCACGACCGGAAAATTAAGCGCGACCGGAAAGGATGGACTTACTTATAATATTCTGACACCTCCGCTGAACGGCAGAGTAACAGAGATTTCTGATTCAACCGGAGCTTATAGCTATGCGCCGAAAACAGATTATGTAGGTACGGATTCTTTTACGTTTTATGTAAAGGATACTAGCGGAGCAACTGCGGTAGCCACAGTTGCGATAACCGTCAGTCTTGAAAATATCGCTCCTACGGCAAATCCTGCAACATTCACGGTGCGCTTAAACAAGGATAACAGCTATTCGTCAAGTTTCACGAACAACCTGACCGGTATGGATCCGGAAGGTGCCGCGCTTAAATACAGAATTGATGCTCCAGGTTCTGTGACAGTTTCTGTGAATGAGGCTAACGGTTCTTTTACTTATAATCCCGGTTCTATGCTGATCGGAGGCTTGCCGCAGCAAGACAGTTTCACCTTCAAAGTCAATGATGGGACGCTGGATTCCAAACCGGCTAAGGTTACCATAAACGTCATTTCCGCTACTACCCCTCCTGTGGTACAGGATGGTACATATATTATAACGGTGGGGGAGAATTTTCTTGATCTTAAAACAAAAGTTGTTTATGCGGAAGGTGATCTTGGCGGCACTTTCACTGTTACTCAACCGTCAAAGGGTACATTGATGAATTTACCTGACGGAGTATTTATGTATCAGGCTGGCTCTACATTTGCAGGACAGGATACTTTTACATTCAAAGTAACATCGCCTGATTGGGAATCTGCTGTTGCCACCATCACCCTTCTTGCCAAAATGCCTCCTGTAGCGCAGAATCTTACGCTGATAACTCCTAAAAATACGGAATTAAATGGTAAGGTCATTGCAACCGGTGATAATCTTGCTTATGTCAAGGTGAGCGATCCGACAAAAGGTACGCTGACGACGTTTACGTCAGATGGCAATTATACCTACAAGCCGAATACGAATTTCACCGGCATAGATCAGTTCACGTTCAAAGCGAATGACGGCACCAAAGACTCTGCCATTGCTACGGTTACGATTATTGTGGGAGGAATTCCGGGAGATGTGAACAGCGATATGAAAGTTGATCTTGCTGATGCCATTCTGGTATTGCGAATTTTAGCCGGAATTGATCCGGGCAGTACCATAAATCCGAATGCTGATGTGAATGCAGACGTAAAGATCGGGCTATCGGAACTGGCGTATATCCTGCAAAAAGTGGCGGGATTGAGATAATATCTTATAATGTGTTAAGTGGAAAGTGTTAAGTGTTAAGAAAAAAAGCACCTGACACTTAACACCTAACACTTTCCACTTAAAAATTGATTCAAAGCCCGGTTCAGATAGGGGGAAATCGGAAAAAATGCAGAAACAACTTACGTCTATTTATGCACAAATCGCTATGCTGACCGTATCCTTTGCGATTTTATTTTATCATACCATTGCCAAACTGATCAAAGACTGGTCAATTGATGACAATTATTCGCATGGTTTTCTGATTCCGTTTATTACCGGATACATGATCTGGCAAAAAAAGCAGGAATTATCCGAATGCGTGTCAAAGCCGGATAATTGGGGATTGTTGATAATGATCATGGGACTGGGGCTGCATCTGGTCGGAAATATCGGCGCGGAACTTTTTACCATGAGATTCGGCATGGTTCTTACGATTGCAGGGCTGGGGCTGTTTATTTTCGGAAGAGAGGTCAGCAGCAAAATCCTTGTGCCGATGGTGTATATGATATTTATGATTCCTATTCCCTCAATTATCTGGAATAAGCTGGCGTTTCCGCTTCAGTTGTTTGCTGCGGGTTTGACTGCCAACATTGTTGATCTTGTAGGTATTCCGATTTTTCGGGAAGGCAATATTCTGCATCTGCCGAATACTTCTTTGGAAGTGGTGGACGCATGTTCGGGGCTGCGATCTCTCACTTCGCTGTTAGCACTGAGCGCGGCGTTTGCTTACATCGGCTCTCTGACCAAAGTGAACAAGTGGATTCTGTTTTTATCCGCCATTCCGATAGCTGTTTTTGTCAATATTGTGCGGCTGACCTCAACCGCTATTATGGCGCGATACATCGGCACCAAAGCTGCCGAAGGCTTTCTGCATGAAATGTCGGGGATAGTCGTATTTGTGGTGGCTTTTGTGATGCTTTTTCTGGTGTCGGCGATGCTTACAAAGATTGAGGAAAAAGTTTTACGCTGAAAAAGATGGTTGCGCCCCCTCTCTCGGACCATGTTCTGAACACAGCTTTGTCAAACAAGCGGGATCAATCCGTGACACAGCATCATCACTTATCGCTGCTTCCTTCCGGACCTGACGAGGTTCATGACTATCTGTTGCACGGCGACCGCTCAATCAACTTGGCTTAGTTCGGAAAAATCCCCGAAAGGGAAATCAGCCCCGCATAAAGCGGATTTCGGGTCGAGGGCACCGCCGGCTCCCTGCCTAGCGCAACCAAAAGCATTATACTCTGATGAATTATTTTTTCAAGCATAAAATTCTTTTTCCTGAAATGAACCGCTTATTTTTATGATTTTCCCTGATTGCTATGATGGAAAATATCCATTATCCGGAAATGAATTTTCGGGCTATTTCATAAGCTCCATTAATAATTTAATAATTAATAAAATTTCCGGATTATCGCTTGATTTTTAATTGTATTATGAATTAAAATACTTTCATTCCAATGAACTCATCGGAACAGCTACGGATTTCCGTTTAATGACAGAAAGGATTTCAAATATGAGGACATTACATGCGCTGAAATATAATCCCGAAGATACTTTTCATATCGGATATAAAAAAACAGAAGCAGCCGGAGAAGTATCCGAAGACGGACTTTATGTCTCCGAAGAGGAATATTGGGAAAAATACTACCATCATCCCGATTTCAATTATGAGTGGAAAAACGGCTATCTGGAGGAAAAACCCATGGCGGATGTGAAAAGCAGTATTGTTTATG
>DYRC01000083.1:11455-13311 GCA_020718925.1 Desulfonema limicola | reverse complement strand
ATATCTGATTTTTCTCTCAACCCAAGCCTGACCTCATCTTTTGCCTTTTCAGGCGCGGGAGCGATTACGTCTTTGCCTTCGCCTCTGGGAATTTTATCCATTCCTGCCTGAATTTTTTCAGGATTGATTTCCATGTCCTTCATCATCTGCTTGGCTTCCTGAGCCGAAATCGTTTCTATTGCAGAAGGCAGGGCATTGTGTTCCACCACAATCCGTTCATAATCATTCAGAGTCGTTTTTGTCATATTCGGGTCTGTCAGGCTGACAACTTCAAGCCGGGTATGATCCAGCGTAACAACTTCCGTAGAAGACATATCAGCGGTGATGATAAAATCCGATCCTCTGATGCCCACAACTGCGGTAGGGGTTTTGATCTTGAAATTGGAATCTGTGACGTCTTTGAGCTTTTTAACCAGAAACCGGGCTTTTCCGAAAGTCATGTTCATAAACGATGATCGGGTCTGAGATTCCGGATCATACACGCTCTGATTCAATACAAGCTTGGTTTCGGAAGCCAACGTCAAAATGCTTCCGTCATTGAGTTGAAGACGAATCCGTCCGCCTTTGAGCGTAATCACCGCATCATCTTTGAATAAGGGAATATCTTCTCTGATCCAAAAACCTGCCGGACTGTCAGAATGAATCACCACTGCTTTTCCCTGAACCATGTCTGCTTTTCCGATATTCACGCCCAAATCCGGCGCAACATAATTCTCCCGAATCTCCTCAAGACGAGTGCCATCTGTCATTAAAACAGCGTCCGCGCCCAATGCAATGTTTGTCATCAGACATAAAAACCATACAAGATAAAACACTTTTTTCATAGAAACCTCCTGTTTTTCACCCCTCCCCCAACCCCTTCCCCAACCCCTCCCCCAACCCCTTCCCCAACCCCTCCCCCAACCCCTCCCCCAACCCCTCCCCGAAACGGAGAGGGGAGTCTTCTGTTTACTGCCCCCCTTCCCTTTCAGGGAAGGGGGGCAGGGGGGTTAGGTGAATCTGTTAATAAACAGCGGTCAAAGACACGCCGACCATTTTCTGCGTATAATCTGAAAAATTGATATAATTGCATATTCTATGCCAAAACCCTGAAGATAGGCGAGATAAAGCTGTTGGTGATTTTTTGTGATAGAAGAATTTCGGAAGGATATAACCCGGATAGAAGCCCTTGCTTCGACTTCTATCCGCTCGGTTACAGAATGCGAATCATGCTGTACTGTGTCTCAAGTTCTTTTTTCAGCGCGGGGAAATCACCCTCGCCTCTGGTGCGAATCACAATATACCGCTGACCCGGCGCGGCTTTTTCGCTGGTTGAAAGGATGCTTTGCCAGCGGAAACCGAATTTTCTGATCAAATCCGCCAAATCCCGGATTGAGCCGGGTCTATCTTCAATGGATAAGCTGATTCGATGTCCGCCGCGCCGTACGCCGGTAATTTCTACCAGCACCCGGAACATATCTTTGTCTGAGATAATGCCTACGAGTTTTCCCTGCTCTGTTACCGGCAGACATCCGATGTCCTTGTCAAACATCGTCATGCACGCTTCCTCGACCGGTGTATCCGGATGAACCGTAACCACATCTTTGATCATGACCTCTTTAATGGTCGTTTTTGCCAGAATATAGTTGAGTTCATAAATATCCAGCGATGTGCCTTTGGATGGCAGATATTCTTTAATGCCGCGATCCGACACAATGCCGACCACCACGCTTTTGGAAACAATCGGCAGGTGCTTGACTTTTTTTTCTTTCATCAGTTGAACGACCTCTGATACGCTGCTCTCCGGGGTCGCTGTATAGACATAACTTGTCATCCAATCTCTGATCAGCATAATTTCTCCTTAGATAGGTGTTAAG
>DYRC01000083.1:0-11355 GCA_020718925.1 Desulfonema limicola | reverse complement strand
ACACTTTA
This sequence comes from Desulfonema limicola, assembly GCA_020718925.1. Taxonomy (GTDB): domain Bacteria; phylum Desulfobacterota; class Desulfobacteria; order Desulfobacterales; family DYRC01; genus DYRC01. Next base: position 11,347 of record DYRC01000083.1, on the reverse strand, counting down.
CACTTAATTCAAACTCCCAGATATGCGGCTTTGACATGCTCATCCGCAAGCATGTCCTTACCCACGCCTGTCATGGTTATTTTTCCGGTTTCCAACACATACGCTCTGTCTGCAATCGCAAGCGTCTGTCTGACGTTCTGCTCGACAATCAGAACGGTTTTGCCTTCTTCTCTGATCTTTTTGATAATATCGAAAATGCTTTTGACCAGAATCGGCGAAAGCCCCAACGACGGTTCATCAAACATAACGAGCTTGGGCAAAGACATCAATCCCCGCCCGATGGCAACCATCTGCTGCTCTCCGCCGGAAAGTGTGCCGGATTGCTGCCGCCGCCGCTCTTTGAGACGGGGGAAAAGATCGAACACCATTTCTTTGGTCTGTTCTCGTTTGAGTTTTGCCTCTCCTCTGAGCGATCCCATGTCCAGATTTTCCTCAACGGTCATTTCCACAAACAGCTTTCGGGCTTCGGGGACATGGGCAATTCCCAGTTCGATGAGATGATATGGCTGAACCGTATGAATCGGGTGTCCGTCAAAGGAGATTTCCCCTTTTTTGGGTCTTAAAATCCCGGAAATGGTTCGTAAAATGGTTGATTTGCCTGCGCCGTTCGCACCGATCAGCGACACGATTTCTCCTTCACGCACCTCGAAGGAGACGTCCCAAATCACCTGCACATCGCCGTAAAATACGTCTATTCCTTTTATTTCAAGCATATTGAACGATAACCTTTCTTCTCTTTATAACGGGGTTATGCTTCACCAGCCAATTGCAATGTTTTGGCAATCAGTCGTTCATGTATTCGGATATCTGAATCCATCAGCATCTCAAGAAAAGGCTTGATTTCCGTAACCAATCCTTTCTGTTTGGCAAACAGCAATATGCCCTGACTGCCTGTAATTTTTATATGATTGAACTGAGCTACCTTTCTTGCACGTTTATCATCAATAAGCAGATAATCAGCGTGTAATTGCTTATATAATGCCATTGCTTCAAGTTCGCCCATTCCCAAACCTCCGGTATTTATGATGATCGTTTTCAAATCGGCATTAAATACTTTACGCCGAAGATAATAACTTAGTGATTCAGCAACTGCCTTTCCTTCAACAATCACTTCATCAAAAACTGCTTTCGGCACTATTACTTTTTCAAACAAAAGATCAAGAAGTTCCAGACAATTACATGTGGCAAGAGCGATAAGTGCGGAACTATCCGCAACAATCAACATTTCTGATGTCTCCCGGTAAGCCGTTCAACATCGGCTTCAATCTCATCTTCGTCATAGTCAATTACGGCGATATGATGCTGATTGCAGGCAGCCAAAAAAGCATAACGATCAACATCCGCAAATTCACATGCAGCACCCGCAGAAATCTGTCCCGCTCTGAACATCAGCAATGCCGCAGAAAGTTTTAAATTTCGGGCTATTTCCTGATGTGTATAATTCAGAGCATAATCATCGGGTACACTGATCGCTATTTGCATAAAGATAACCCCCTTATAAACCGACTTCCAAGTTTTCTACCGCAGCAAATTCCTCTGCTATTTCATCAGAGGTATAGTTGAGTTTCTATCATCAAAACACCTCATTTACTCTATTTCAAGCAGATTATTGACCTGCTTTTGCCTGAGATGTTTTTGGAAAAAAGCCGAAACTCTCTGTTCATATTCTTTTCCGTACAAATCAACATGCTTCGCTCCTTTCACTATCCAAAATTCTTTGGGATCGGCAGCAGCATAAAACATCTTCAAAGACTCTTCAGAAGCAGTATGCTGATCTTTCTCACCGAAAATGAACAATTTCGGCGTGGTAATTTTTCCGACCTTGTTTATCGGGCATAAATCTTCTGCGCTGATTCCCAGCCTCGGCTTCAACTGCCATGATAACAACGGCGTTAAAATCTCAGCCCATCTTCCGAGCCTCATGCTCAGACGATTGGCAATTGCCTGAGTAATCGTCGGATAGACCATTTCCAGCACCATTGCATCTGCATTGAGCAGCGGCGATGCAAGCAGAGTCGCTGCACCTCCCATTGAAATACCGACCACGCCGATTTTTTCATCAGGCGCATTCGCAAGGACAAAACTGAATGCCGCCTGAGCATCCATGCTTTCAAGATAGCCGAATGTGATATGCTTTCCTGTGCTTTCTCCGTGAGCCTGAAAATCGAAAAGCAGAACAGAATAGCCCGAATGAGAAAAAAATTTTGCCCGATTCAGCATACTCCGGCGATCAGAGCGTACGCCGTGCATAAGGATTATCACACCCGCGCCTTTTATTCCGGGCATGAACCACCCGTGTATCATTGCCCCGGATGCGCTCGGAAATTGAACTGCTGTTCCGGTTAAAGCGGATGGCAAATCGCCGACCGCCTGATTTGCAGGCGCGCAGAGAATGCCTCCGGTCAGCCAGATACTGATCAGAAAACCGATCAAAAATGCTGATATGCGGATAATGAATTTTCGTGTCATTCCGATTTCCGGAATAAATTTCCGGGTAAGAAGGCTATCAAATTAACAAAAACAGTCATTTTCTGTCAATCGGTTTGATTTACTGTTTTTTTTCTTCATAGTGCCTTCAACCAACCCCACCAAGTTCTCTATCACAGACATCATCTGCTCTGCCTGCTGCTTCATCTCCATTGCAGCAGCCGAAGTCGAATCGGAATCAGAGGCGTTTTGCTGCGTTACTTTGTACATCTCTGAGACAGATGTATTGATTTCGGAAATTCCCCGGGCTTGTTCGCCTGAAGCTTGGGCGATTTCTTCAATCAGTTTTCCCACTTCCGATGCGCTGACTCCCACTTCGCTGAAAGCAGTATGGGGTTGAGATACCAGCAAAGAAGCAGATTTGATCTGAGATGTCGTTTCTTCAATCAGTCCTCCGGTACTTCTTGCGGAACCGGTCGCACGCAATGCCAGATTACGAACCTCGTCCGCTACCACAGCAAAACCTGCCCCTGCTTCACCGGCTCGTGCTGCTTCCACTGCGGCATTCAGTGCCAGTAAATTAGTTTGAAAAGCGATTTCATCAATTGTTTTGACAATTTTGAACGTTTCGCTGCCGGTTTGATTGATTTTATCCATCGCCTGATTCAATGCGCTCATGAACTGATTGGCTTTTGCCATGCTCTGATTCGCCAGCTTTCGGATATTATCAGCCTGTGCCGTACGCTCGGCATTCTGTCGGGTCTGAGTGGCAATTTCTTCGATAATTGAAGAAGTTTCCTCAACGCCTGCTGCCTGAGCATTTGAATTTTTTGCCAGAGATTGACTTGCCACAGATACCTGTTCTGATGATTTTGAAAGTATATCAGAAGTATATCTCAGTTTATCAATCACTATTTTCAAAGGGTTGGAAATGGCTTTTGAAATAAAGAACGTGATCATCAGGGAAATCAGGATCGCAGCCAATCCGATACCGATGGAAATTTTTCGGTGATATTCGGCATTTTTCACCGCCAACGCATACATTTTTTCGGAAACAGATGTTTCCAGATCAATCAGTTTCATCACCAGATTGTATGTTTTCTGATATTCCTGATTCGCATGATCCATATAAGGAATTGCCAGCATCCGCGATACCTTGGATAGTTCCAGCATAGAAGCACCGGCTTTTTCATACACCGGAAGCAGTTTCTGAAGTTCATTGATGATATTTTTTTCTTCCGAATCCGATTGAAAGCCGCTTCTGATAGCTGTTAAGAACTTCTCTGCGGACTTGAGCTTGACAAAAAATCTCTGCCGGACTTTTTCAATCACAGCCTCTTCCAATCCCGATTCGGTCAGTGCCACAACCACAGAAAGACTTCCATGTGCTTCGCTCAGTGCCTGAATAATCTGATAACTGGTCTGAACTTTTCGATTTCCTTGATTGACCACAAGATCAAAGGCACCTTGCTGATCAGCAGATGTGGTGTATGACATCATCACAATCGCGATCAGAAATACCGTGATGATAACGGGAGCAATAAAAATCTTTTGAGATATAGAAAGATTAGGCATAAATCAGGGATATATTCCTACCGCAGCAAACAGTTCTTGTTTTCCGACTCTGACGACATAAGTTTCTTTGGGTCTGATCTGCTTTGTCGGCGGATGAATCCAGCGATACTTCACCCATCCCTGACCTTCCTTTGCTGCTTTAATCATATTCTGCACCACCAAATTCCCATCCGCATCCTTTACTTCGTAAGCACCCTTTCCTTCTGTTTCAGGAAAAGGGGGGATAAATCACCCATTCGCCTTTGAAATTCATTACCAGAACGTATATTTCCTTGTTCTCACTCAGAAAACCGCTTTTCGGATCGGAAAAAAATTTTCGAGCCTCATCCACTCCCTTTTCTTCAATCAGAGCGGCACCTTTTTTCGCCAGTTCCATAGCCTGTTCGCGTGTAAATTCTCCTCCCCATCCGTTAAGAACAAAAGAGAAAAATACAATTATGCAAAAAAGCGGCTGTAAATATTTTCTTCTCATGTACCTGCTTATTCTCCTTACTTTGCAGCTTTCTGTTTCAAAGCGTTTTTAAGATGCTGCGCCATTCCCTTCATTCTGCCTTGCATGAGGATTCGCCATTTATCATCGGTTTTCCGAAAAGAAACAACTTCCATTGCTTCCATATCTATGTCTCCGATTGAGGCGTAAGTCCGTGTAACGACATGCTTCAGAGAATCCCCTTCGGGAACAGAGCCGAGTATGTCAATTTTTTTGAAATCAAGTTGTCCGAGCTGGGCAGCCTGAGCCGTAATCCCCTGAAGAAAAGAAGAGAAAAACTGAAGATCGGACATTGATTTGATGCTTTCTTTGGTTGAGCCGGGTCCGAAAAGGGAAGGCAATACTTTCGGAGCAGTCTCATCAGGCACTTCAAGAATGAACGACATCATTTCTCTGAAATCGCTCAATGCTTTCGGGTCATATAAATCTGCAATCTTTGCCCATTGCTTCTGTTTCAGCATCTCAAGATATGAACGCGAGATTGCTTCAGGCGATCCCGGCGGAAACTCAACTGCTTTACCATCACGGGGAGCATCTGTCGCACATGAGCAGACGGTGAGTAAAATCCCCATCGCTGCAAAAATCAGAAGCTTTTTTATCGAACTTGTTGAATTTTTAAACATACTGCGTTAAACCTCCTTTTTATGATAATCCTAATCGGTTTTTGACTTCTGACAAAGAAATTGCCTTGCTGCCACTACGTCGACTGGCAAGATGCTTCATCAGTTTTTTATTTTTTGTGATGTCATTATCTTCATCAATTTCAAAGCTTTCCCATCCTTGGATAGAAGCTAACGCAATCAGATCATCAAGAGATTCGGGCGAGAATTCAATTTCAAACATTATTATCCTCTGACATAATTTCACGGACGAATTTCAATCACCGTGCCATCCGCTACCGCAGCCCATATTTCTTCGATTTCCTCGTTGGTAACGGCGATACACCCGGCAGTCCAATCTGTCAGACGATGCGAATCTCCGATATAACCAAGTCCGTTCGGCAGACCGTGTATCATAATATCGCCGCCCGGAGAAACGCCGAGCTGTCTGGCAGCCTTGATTTCTGCCGGTGTCGGATAAGAAATATGAAGAGATAGATGAAACTTACTCTTTTCGTTCCGCCGGTCAATTTTATAAATTCCTTCGGGCGTCCGATTATCCCCTTCCTGCTGCTTATTGCCGACCGGGGCGCTGCCCAGTGCAACCTGATAAGATTTTATCGCAACTCCGTCACGCAGAAGTGAGAGACGCCGCGCTGATTTTTCGACAAGGATGTAATCCGCCCTGATTTCTTTGGGAATAGGTTCCGGCTGCCTATCTGAACGCCGATTACATCGGATAAATACGGCAATAAGCAAAATTATCAATATAATCAGCAGGTATTTTGTCTTCATCTTTTGCTTCATCTTCGATCATGTGAGCCATCTTATGGAAATCATTACCGCTTCGCTCCCACAGACGAATTTTGATCTGATGAAGTTCATTCAGCATTGCATCGTTATTATGCCACATCTTCATCAGGCAGCAAGCTTTTCCTGAATCCATAAAAAATTATCATGGTCTCTGTGGAAATTCCGCGCTGCTTGGCTTTGCGTTGCATCTGCTTCATCAAATATATCGCCCCGCATCAGTTCGTCCATAAGCCGAATAAGCATGTTCATTTTCAATTCTTGAAAAAATTACTCGTTGGCTTTTTGCAAAATTTCATTGATAACATATTGACTCAGACTGAATCCTTGACTGCACAACAGCTTGATTTCAGGACGAACAGCAGATAACAATCCCACTTGTTTAGCTTTGAGTAAAATTCCTACCGTTCCGATTTTCTTCAAGCCCAGTTGAGAGAGTTTGCGCCGTCCTTTCTTCTACCGCCGCAAATTCCTCTGCTATTTCATCAGAGGTATAGTTGACATAAGCAATTCCACGCACACGAAGCAAAGATAGAAATTCAATTCGGCTCATATTCAATAAATGCGCCGCTTTACCTGAAGATATATGACTTTCAGTAAAGAGAGCTAAGACTAACCACTCGGTTATACGACGCTGTATCTCATTCCGATCAAAACCGAATCTGAGCAAGGGAGTCGGAACTTGCACTTCAAACGTTGTTTCTATCATCAGAACACCTCTTGAAATTCAGAAATTCATCTTCGTCTTGTTGATACTAATGCTCCGCCCCCAGATACGCCTCCACAACAGTCGGATTTGACGGCGCATTTATCAATGTACGATATTTAAGCAAAGCTGCTTTTGCCTCATCATTCATCATGCGAGCCATCTTATGGAAATCATTGCCGCTTCGTTCCCAAAGACGAACTTTGATCTGACGAAGTTCGTTAAGCATTACATCGTCATCATGCCACATATTCTTCACCTAAGATCACATTGAATGAGAATTAAAATTTAAAACGCTACACGATCAATCACAATATCATTTTATGCGAGGAATCCCTAAGTCTTTACATATTTTTTTAGCAAGATGGTCGTCAATCTCATTATGTCTGGGAACAGCAGACCGTTTATCCGATTGCAGATGATACCACCATGAATGACGACCTCCCTCGCGTAAAAGTTTACAGCCATATTTACGGAGATGTCTCAGAAATTCTTCACGCTTCATACAGCGATAGCCAATTCCTCAAAATCATCTCCGGCATATCTGATCGCCTCATAACGATTGAATTCCAATGCTTCACGCAATGTAATCCGAAGACTGTCAAGCAATTCCTCTTTTGATGCTTCCTGACAATTCACCCCGGACACTTCTTCAATCCATCCGATCCACCACTGACCGGATTGCCTGATAACGGCGGTATAGGTTTCTTTCATTTAATGCTCCGCCCCCAGATACGCCTCCACAACAGTCGGATTTGATGCAACTTCCGCAGGCAGCCCCGCAGCAATCTTCTGACCATGATTCAAGACCACAATCCGATCCGAAATTGCCATGATGACTTTCATGTGATGCTCAATTATCATAATCGTAATGCCGCGAGCCTTGATTCCCCGAATAATCTCAATTGAAACATCTAATTCCGCCGGATTCAATCCTGCAAAGGATTCATCTAACAAAATCAGTTCGGGACCTGTTGCCAATGCCCTTGCAATTTCAAGACGTTTACGTTTGCCTAGAGGAAGCCCTTTGGAAATAATATCAGCATCTTCTGTAAGCCCTGTAAATTGAAGAACTTCTCTGGATACCGCTTCAGCTTTGGCTTTTGTATCACAGCGTAAAAATGACGAGGCAATCACATTATCCAAAACGCTCATCCGCTGCAAAGGCTTGACGACCTGAAAGGTTCTGGCAAGTCCTCTGCGGCATATCTGATGCGGCTTCAACCCGGAAATGACTTCGCCGTTAAAACTTACCTTTCCTTTGGACGGGGCGTAAAATCCGTTGACAATATTGAATAACGTTGTTTTGCCCGCGCCGTTTGGTCCGATAATAGCTAAGATTTCCCCTTTTTCAACATCAAACGATACATTAGAAACCGCCGCAAGTCCTCCGAAAAATATCGAAACATTATCTACATTCAACAGGCTCATGCCGCACCTCTCTGAAACATGCGTCTGATTTTGGGAAAATCGCCGACTAATCCGTTAGGCAGATAAATAATGATGACAATCAGCAATATGCCGAACAAGGTCTGATACGCAACGCCGACTCTCGGAATAGAGCGGATCAGTTCTGCCAGAATCACCATAATCACCGCGCCGACCGTCGGTCCCCAAAACGTTGCAACACCGCCGACCATGACTACCATAATCATCAGAATTGAAATTTCTCCTAATGAAAACACGATCTGCGGATCAATATATCCCATATACACCATGTAAAAGGAGCCTGCAAATCCGGTTAATACCGCGCTGACGGTCAGAGCGATGGTTTTATACAGGGTTGTGTTTATGCCCAAAGATTCGGCAGCATCCTGATCTTCGCGGATTGCCACAAAATAATATCCCCACCGGGATTCGGTAATAAATTTGACAACCGCATAAGCTAACAGCCCCAGCCCCAGCACAATATAATAAAACTGAGTTTTTTCAACCCATGTCCGCTCAATCATAATGCCCAGATTGCCGTTAGTGAGGTCAACCACGTTTTCAGCAAAGATTCTGAATACTTCGCCGATGGCAAGCGTTGCCAGAACAAAATAAGGACCCCGAAGTCGCAGCACAATAAGCCCCATGCTCAATGCCACCGCCACATTCAGCGGCACAGAAAGCAGAAATCCGTACCAAGCGGAGATTTTGAATTTCATGGCAAGAATGCCGGAGCAGTAAGCGCCTGTGCCGAAAAACGCCGCATGTCCGAAAGAAACCTGTCCGCAATAGCCGCCCAGAAGATTCCACGCCATGCCGCAAACCGCCCACATCACGGACAAAATCACGATGTGCATCAGATATGTGTTTAATCCGACCAACGGAAGCACACACAGCACCGCCAATACGATTATCGGAAAATATCGTTTCATTTACTTTTCCTTATCGCATGTCGTTTTAAAAGTGAAGCCACTCCGCCGGGAAGAAAGACCAATGCGGCGATAAACACCACAAATCTTCCGGCAGGCGCCCATCCCATTCCGACATAAGTAGCTGTAACCGATTCAAATACGCCCAGAATCAATCCGCCGATGATCGCGCCCATTGTTGATCCCATTCCACCCAGAATCGTGATAACAAACGCAATCAGCGTGAATTGTGAGCCTAACGCCGGAAACAGGTAGTAAATCGGGATAAACAGACATCCCGATGCCGCAACCATTGCGGAACCGATGCCGAAAGTAATCATCCGCATCATGTTGACATTGACGCCCATGAGCATTGCCGCATCCAAATCCTGTGCCGTTGCCCGAATAGATTTGCCGGTATCGGTCTTTGCCAGAAAATACCAAAGCATAATCGTAATTGCAACCGCTATGCAAAATGATATTGTCCATGAAAAAGATAACGATAACTCAATCGGAGCCGTTTTCCAAACATCCGACAAATACCATGCGTCTGTGGCATAACTTACCGGAGTTGAACGATAATCCGATGTGAAAAAAATCGTTGCCAGATTCTGAAGCACCATGCCGATGCCGACCGTCAGAATCACCTGATTGTGCGGCAGAATGGATTCCACTTTCAATACCGGATCAATCAGGAATTTCTGAAGCCCCATGCCGAAGAGAAACAGCAGGGGCGGGGCAATAAACAGCGACAGATACGGATCAAGTTTGAAGATGGAAAATAGCCAAAAGGTGATATACATGGCAACCATCATCAGTTGTCCGTGCGTCAGGTTGATAATTTTCATCACGCCCAGAATCAGCGTCATACCGATACCGATCAGCGAATACAAGCCTCCGAGCAGAATACCGGCGATCAGGGTTTGTAAAAATGGTTCCATTGCAATATCTTTCCTAATCTTTTGCAGGGGCTGAATATTTTTAACCCCTGCAAATCAAGATTGTTACTTCCTGTCTCTCCATTTGGGAATCGGATAGACATAATTTGCACTGGCGTATTTTTTGGGCCAGATAGTTTCGTGCTTGCCTTTGATAACCTGCAACACCAGCGTATCCATGAAATTCTGATTCTGATACCCGTCCTTATCAACAAATTCAACAGGACCGAATACCGTCATCATCTTGGTTGCTTTGACCGCATCCCGAATATCCTGCGAAGACATGGATTTGCTTCTCTCCAGAGCGTCTTTGATCACATACAATGTCGCATGAGCTTCCGCGCCATGATAAGACGGGTATGTTTTGAAAGAGGCTTTGTATTTTTCAGCATATTCCTTTGAGCCGGGATAAGGCATCTGCTGACTCCACAACGTAGCAGTCATCACATGTTCCGAAGCATCTTTGGCATTGTCCACAAATTCGGGAATCGCAAATCCGGCTGCACCTCCGGCAAAAATTTTGGAATCAATTCTGAGTTCCTTGATCTGGCGCATCAGAAGCGCGGCATCCATAACATAAGATACCATATAGATTACGTCAGGATTCGCGCCTTTGATTTTTGACAATACGGGCTTGAAATCCACCGCGCCTTTTTCATATTTTTCCTTAGCAAGCACTTTCATGCCTGCTTTTTCAGCAGATTTTGCCATTTCATCCGCGCCGGATGTTCCGAAATCCGAGCTTTCATACAAAATCGCAACAGATTTGGGTTTGACGACTTCTGCAAAAAATGACATCAGACCGCCTGCATAATAGGCGTTAGACGGGCAGATTCGGAATACGAATTTGTAATTCTGCTGGGTAATATCATCCAATGCGCCGGTGGTTACAATGTAGGGAACTTTGCGTTCTTCGGCAACTGCGGCAATGGCTTTGGAGCATGAAGAACTGTATTCGCCGAATATAACCGGCTGCTTTTCAACATCAATCAGTTTTTCCGCAATAGAGCGGGCAACTTCGGGCTTGCCTTGGGAATCCTCAAAGCGCAGAACAATTTTCTGTCCTTTGATGCCGCCTTTGGCATTGATTTCTTCCATAGCCATAATGTAGGATTTCTGTTCGATTTCACCGAATTTTGCCTGTGCGCCGGTTAAGGGCAGCGGAATGGCAAATTTCATGTCTTCGGCATAAGCCCGCATCGAAAAGCCGAATGCCATTACCATCAGTATTCCTGTAAAAATCAAATACTTTTTGTTCCGAATCAATTTCTTGTGCATCAGTGTTTCCTCCGTTATAAGATTTGATAATGAATATCATTCATTAAATTTAGTATGATATAAGTATGGCATTATGTCAATAAAAAAATTGTCTGCGATGATTTTTTAGGATAAATTATTGCAATTATTTATGATACTGAAAAAATAGCAGAAATTCTCATTTTGAAAAACACAGTTATTTCGTTGTA
>DYRC01000082.1:5381-13373 GCA_020718925.1 Desulfonema limicola | reverse complement strand
CGGAATTGCACACAATCGCGCCGTCTTTCATGGTCTCGAAATGTTCTTTGCGAATGACCTTGATATTGCCGGTTACGGTGCAGAAGAAATCGCCGATTTTGGCAGCTTCCGCAATCGGCATAACCGAAAATCCGTCCATAACTGCTTCAATTGCCGCGGTGGGATCAACTTCGGTGATGATGGTGTTTGCGCCCATGCCTTTTGCCCGCATTGCCAAGCCCTTGCCGCACCAGCCATAGCCGCAGACCACAAAATTGCTTCCGGCAATCAGGCGGTTGGTTGCCCGGATAATGCCGTCCATCGTGCTTTGACCTGTGCCGTAGCGATTATCGAAAAAATGCTTGGTTTTGGCGTCATTGACCGCAATAATCGGATATTTCAGTACCCCGTCATTTGCCATGCTTCTCAACCGAATGATGCCGGTCGTAGTTTCTTCTGTGCCGCCTTTGACGCCGGAAAGCACTTCTGTGCGATCAGAATGCAGCGTTGACACCAGATCCGCGCCGTCATCCATTGTGAACACCGGCTTTGCATCCAACACCGCATTGATATGCTTATAATACGTCTTGTTATCTTCGCCTTTGATGGCAAACACCGGAATTTTATCGTTTTCAACCAGCGAAGCCGCCACATCATCCTGTGTGCTTAACGGGTTGGACGCGCACAGAAACACATTTGCGCCTCCGGCTTTCAAGGTCTGCATCAATGACGCGGTTTCAGTGGTTACATGCAGGCAGGCGGCAAGCGTCAAGCCTTGCAGCGGCTTTTCCTTTGAAAACCGCTCTCTGATGCGATTCAGCACCGGCATACTCTGGTTTGCCCATTCAATGCGAAGCGCGCCGTCTTTTGCCAGCGCAATGTCTTTAACATCGTAATTCATTTTTAACTTCTCACTTCTCACTTTTAACTTCTCACTTTTTTAACTTCTCAATCCCACCCTGTCTTTCAACGCGTCCACCATACCGGTCTTTTCCCAAGAAAATTCAGGCTCGGTTCTGCCGAAATGCCCGTAAGCCGAAGTTTTGTGATAGATGGGGCGGAGCAGATCAAGATACTCAATAATTGCAGCGGGTCTCAGATCAAATAAGTCTTTTACGGCAGTGGTGATTTTTTCATCAGACACTTTGCCGGTTCCCATAAGGTCAACCATCAGCGATATAGGCTGAGCCACGCCGATGGCGTACGACATCTGAACTTTGGCGTTTTTGGCGATTCCGGCTGCCACGATATTTTTGGCAATATGACGCGCCATGTAACATGCGCTTCTGTCCACTTTGGACGGGTCTTTGCCGGAAAAACAGCCGCCGCCATGACTTCCGTAGCCGCCGTAACTGTCAACAATGATTTTTCTGCCGGTTAAGCCGCAGTCTCCCATCGGACCGCCGACCACAAAGCGTCCGGTGGCATTGATGAGATATTTGGTATCGCCGTCTCTCATCTCTTTGGGAATCACCTTTTTGATGACCTCTTCGATAATGGCTTCTTTGAGGTCTTCATGGGTTACATCCGGCTTGTGCTGTGCCGCAATAACAATGGTGTCCACGCGTTTAGGCTTGCCGTCTTCATACTCAATGGTTACCTGACTTTTGCCGTCAGGGCGCAGAAAATCCAGAGAGCCGTTTTTGCGAACCGTTGCCAATCTTCGGCAAAGCTTATGGGAAAACATCAGCGGCATAGGCATCAGTTCCGGCGTTTCATCACAGGCAAAGCCGAACATCAAGCCCTGATCTCCCGCGCCCTGATCTTTGGGATCGGTTCTGTTGACGCCCTGTGCAATATCCGGGGATTGACGACCGATGCTGGTGATGACCGAGCAGGTCTGCCAGTCAAAGCCCATCTGAGACGATGAATAGCCGATATTTTTGATGGTGTCTCTGACAATCTGGGGCATATCCACATAACAGTCGGTGGTAATTTCACCCGCAATAAACGCCAAGCCGGTCGTTACCAGTGTTTCACAGGCTACGCGGCATCTTTTGTCCTGCGTAATGATAGCGTCCAACACAGAATCCGATATAGCGTCCGCCACTTTGTCAGGATGACCTTCGGTTACGGATTCGGATGTGAACAGATACGAGTTGCTGCTCATTATGAACTCCTTTAAGTTGATTCGATGGTTTGTATGTTTCATTATAATGCTTTTTGAATCAGGATTAAAGGACTATCCTTCAATTTCATCAGATTCTGATTCAGAAAGATAGTTCTTTATACTTCAAAGTTATAAAAATGACTATACCGGAATCATGGTATTCTGATATAGAGAAAATCCGGATTTTGACAAGAAACGATGAAATCTGAATTATGATCTGATACCAAATCTCACCTAACCCCCCGACCCCCTTCCCTGAAAGGGAAGGGGGAGACATCATCAGTACTCCCCTCTCCTTTCAGGGGAGGGGCCGGGGGAGGGGTGCTTTGATAGCGAATCGGTATGCGATCTCCCGATGATGTAACGCTGTTTGCGATGAAGCGGACAGAATAAGAGGAAAATGAAATTAATCCCAACAAATCATTTTTGCAATCATGCTGGTCAGATCAGCCATGTTTATATGAAGTTCTTCAAAAAGAAACGGATCTTCCATCGCACATCTGAGATGAATCTGACACTTGGGGCATGAGGTGATCATCAGATCAGCCCCCGTATCCTGAGCCTGCCGCAGACGTTTGACCTGAAGCGCCTTGCTGTATGAATCACATCCTGTCCATGCACAATTTCCGCAGCAAAGGGCTGATTTGTCAGCATCTTTCATTTCAACGAACTTTTCAGAGAATTGTCCGCCCGAAAGCCGGTGAATCAGCTTTCTCGGATATTCTCTCAAGCCTTCTAAGCGATTCAGCCGGCATGAATCCTGATAGGTGATTTTTTTATCCAACGGATTGAAGGCTATTGCGCCTTTGTCAATCTCAGTCTCCAAAAATTCATAAAGATGTGTAACTTTAAAGCCCGGTTTGATACCATGCGCTTCATAGTCAAATCGCAGCGTTTTATAGCATTCGGGACATGCGGTGATGACTTCTTCAACGCCGAGATTTTCAATCATCTCAACATTAAGCTTTGCCAATTGCAAGAAGTTTTCCTTATCTCCTGACCATAACAAATCATGCCCGCAGCATCGCTCCGCATCTGAAAGTCTGGGGCGCAGATCAAAAAAATTCAGCAATCTGAGCGCGTCTGAAATAATGCCGGAAGTGTTGACCGGATGGTGTTTTTTGAAAAATGCGTCAAAATACGGCGCGCATCCGCCGAAAAACATGACCTTGCTCTCCGGATCCGTGCGAATATCTTTAGAAATCCACGACCAGCGATCCGGTTTTAAGGCAGGAGAAGTCATAGAACGCATCAGAGATTGAAAAAATCCGCCGTGAGGCTGACAGTGATCATCCTCTGCAAGATTGAGATGGCAGCGCATATCCCGAATAAATTCAGGAAAATTCACCGCAGACGGACATCTTTCATAACAGGTGCCGCAGGTCAGGCATGAGCGGATATCTTTTCTGATCTGTGCTGAATCCGCATCTCCTCTGATAATCGCATTGACAATGGCACGCGGCGAATACTCTTTTCCGCTCAACGCAAGAGGACATGAGGAAGTGCATTTGCCGCAGTCCTGACAACTGAATGCGTCATGCTTGGACAACAGTTCGTGAAGTGAGAAGTGAGAAGTGAGAAGTGAGAAGTTTGCTTTTCCGGTTCCTGACGGAACTACCGGGCTTTTGCCGAGTTTTTTAATATCTTCGCAAAATTCTGCAAGAAAGGTGCTTAATAACTGGGATTCATCCGGCAGAAATACCGCATGGCGCATCCGTTCTCTGCCCAAGCCCAGAAGCCCGATAATATTTTGGGTATCTTCGGTATTGTTTTCAGCAGATTCTGTTCCTCTTCCGTAACGGCATGCGCCGGATCCGCATCCCACCAGCGCAACGCCGTCCGCGCCCATTTCAAAGGCTTTGAAAAGAAGGGCTTTGGTGATTCTTCCGGTGCAGGGAATCCTCACCATATTCACTTCCGAAGGAATCTGATACCCGTTGTCCTGAAGCGTCTGATATGCAGTGTGCGCTCCCCAGTTGCACAGAAACAAAATAATTTTGAAATTATCCATAATCATACTTCTTTCAAATCGGATTGAATCCCGATGTCAGTGTTTTTTTCAGAAACGGTATAGCGCACAGATCTATGCGTGTCAATATCAGATTCTTGCAGATACAGGTTTTATGACCTCCGGGCGGTGATAACCGATTTTTCTGACTTTTTTATTGAAAGAACCGCAATCACAATGCTATGATTAACCTAACCCCCCCACCCCCCCTTCCCTGAAAGGGAAGGGGGGAGAGAACTCCCCTCTCCGTTTCGGGGAGGGGCTGGGGGTGGGGTTAAAGGGAGTTTTCTTTGGAAACCATCAGAAAATATTATCGGGCAGAACGAAAAGACATCGGCTTTCTGCGGTTTATATTTGAAGCCTGCGATGGCATTGCAGTGCTGACGACCCTTGATCCGGCTGAAGGGCGGGTGGTGGTGTGCATTGCTCCGGGCTGTGAATCAGAGGTGGAGATGGTTTTGCAAGGCACAAATATCCGAATGGAAGAAATCACTGAAGGAGAAGATTATGGCGTTAAAAAAAGAACTTCTTGACATTTTAGCCTGCCCCAAATGCAAGGGACATATTCATCTGAATCCGACTGAAGACGGGCTGATCTGCGAAACATGCCGGCTCGTCTATGAAATCAGAGATGATATTCCCATCATGCTGATCAATGAGGCAAAGCCCTTAACCTCATGAGTACGCCTCAGCCACCCCAGCCTGCAAAACTTGTTATCGGCGTGTTTATGAAGGACAAATCCCTGCTTGCGCCGATAGCAGAAGAACTGTCCGGATGCTTCGGAGCGGTGGATATGATGAGCCGATGGATGCCCTTTGATTACACCAGCTATTATGAGGCTGAAATGGGCAATCCGCTGTTTCGGCGGGTGCTGACATTCAAAACCCTGATTGAGCAGGAGCAACTGCCGCAGATTAAGCTTGCCACAAATGCGATTGAGCAGAGATATTCGGCAGATAAGCGGCGCGAAGTCAATATTGATCCGGGCTATATGCTGCATGAGCGTTTTGTTCTGGCAACCGGCAAAAACTACACGCATCGGATTTATATCGGGCATCGGGTGTATGCGGATTTGACGCTGATATATCAGAAAGGAGATTTCAGGACGCTTCCGTGGACTTATCCTGATTATGCGGATGAAAGAATGCTTGTCTTTTTAAGACAGGTACGCAACAAATACACAATGGATATAAAAGGAGCAATGTTTTCAGATGATTAGAAGCATGACCGCTTTTTCAGGAGCGGAAAGAACATTGGAAAAACTGACCGTAAGCATTGAAATCCGCTCATATAACAGCCGCTATCTGGATGTTACGCTGCGGATTCCCCAAAGTTACAACGGATTGGAAGATCGCATCAAATCAATGGTCGGTGAAAAAATCGCCAGAGGTCGGATCGAAGTCAGAATCCAAATCCGCGATGAATCCGAAGAAGCATATCGCTTTGATATTGATGAACCCAAAGCCAAGGCATATTATCAGGCAATTGTCCGTCTCAAAGAAATACTGGGCATGGATACGCCCATTACCTTGGAAATGATGGCGGGCATGAACAGCCTTATCAGACCTGCGGATACGGAAAAAGATGAAGACAAGCTTTTGCCTATTTTACAGTCGTGCATGGCTGAGGCGATTGATGGCTTGAACGCCATGAGAAAAACAGAGGGCGACTTTATTGCCAAAGATATGACAGAGCGTCTCAATCATATTCAGGCCTGTTCGGAAAGTATCGAAGCCGCGTCTGACGGACTTTTATCGCTGTATCAGGAGCGGTTGAAAGAGCGGATATCTGCCTTATCCGGCGGTATGGTGGAAATTGACCCTGCCCGGATTGCTCAGGAAGCGGCATTTCTGGCAGATCGCAGTGATATTTCCGAAGAAATCGTGCGGATAAAAAGCCATATCAGGCAATTTCAAACGATTATGGACTCCCCCGAACCCGGCGGCAGAAAACTGAATTTTTTGTTGCAGGAATTTAATCGGGAATTTAACACCATCGGCTCCAAAACCACCAAAGCGCAGGTCTCGCATATTGTGGTCGAGGTCAAATCCGAATTGGAAAAAATGAGAGAACAGATTCAGAATATCGAATAGGAAGGATGTGAATGGAACAAACTTTGTTGAATATCGGATTCGGCAGCACGGTGGTGGCTGAACGGATCATTGCCATTGTATCGCCCAATTCCGCGCCCATGAAGCGGCTCAAAGACGAGGCAAAAGAGGAACATCGCCTGATAGATGCCACGCACGGACGCAGAACCCGTTCCATGATTGTTATGGACAGCAACCATGTTGTGCTGTCTGCCATACAATCTGAAACCATCTCTCAGCGATATGAGCAGCTTAAAGACGCCAACCAGAAACCGATACCACTATGAATGCTCATCTTTTTATTCTCTCCGCGCCGTCCGGAGCCGGAAAAACCACCTTATGCAGCGCACTGCTGGCAGAATTTCCCGACATCCGATATTCGATTTCCTACACTGCCCGCGCCCCCCGGCTCGGTGAAACAGACGGTCAGGATTATCATTTTATCAGCGAAGAGGCGTTTGTCAAAGGCATTGAGGAAAATCACTGGGCAGAATGGGCAAAGGTTCACGATAATTACTACGGCACATCCGCTTGTTTTTTAGATGAAACATTGGCGTCCGGCGTTGATGTGCTTTTAGATATTGACGTTCAGGGAATGCTGAAAATTATACCGCGTTATCCTGATGCGGTTACGATATTCATCATGCCGCCGTCAATGGAAACGTTGAGTGAGCGATTGAAAAACAGAGGCACGGACAGCCGCGAAGTTATTGCCAAACGTCTGAAAAATGCCGAAGGTGAAATTTCCCAATGTCATCACTATCGTCATATTATCATTAATGATGATCTGCAAAAAGCAACGGCGGAGTTGTTCGGGATTATCAGGATGTATCAATTAAACAAATCGAATAAAGAGAGGACAGAATGCCAACAGCGTTGCAACTCGGTCCAAAAGGCTGGAAAAAGTACATAAAACAGCGACATCATCCGTCATCTTCTTCTCTGACGACAGAACAGATAAATGAACGTAATCTGCTGCTGAGTCGTGTCCGGGAGGCTGCCCGCAGCTTGAAAGAACAGTTTTCTGTCCGAAAGGTTATTCTGTTCGGTTCAATGGCGCATCAGCTTTGGTATAATAAGGATGCGGATGTGGATATGGCAGTGGAAGGATTGGCAGACCGGCATTTCTGGGAGGCATGGAATCTTCTTGAAACAACTATCCGGGATCGGACGGTTGATTTGATAGAACTTGAAAAAGCAGGTCAGCCGCTCAGAGAAGCGATACAAAGACAGGGGATTGAGTTGTTGTGAGCATTTATCTTGAAATTGCCGGACGTATCCGCTCTGAAATACCGATGCTTGATACTGTTATGAAAAAAGCAGCAACTGCATGGCTGCTTGCTGCAAAGCATTCCGAACAGATTGATATTTATCTTGATTCTGTGGCACTCAATCTTCACAGCTTTTACTCAGGACTTGAACGTATTTTTGAACTCATTGCCAGACATGTGGATAACAAAATTCCGCAGGGGCAGGCATGGCATCGTGATCTGATCGCTCAGATGGCATCAGATATTGAAGAAGTGAGACCCGCAGTCATCAGCGAAGAGAATATAAAAGCGATTGATGAATTCAGGCGTTTCAGACATCTGGTCAGGAATGTCTATACAACAAGCCTTGCCCCTGAGAAAATGATTCATCTGATGGAGATGCTGCCGACACAATGGAATTTATTAGTATCTGAATTAATGGCTTTTTCAGATTTTCTTGAAGAGGCGGACAAATCAGAGTCCCATCGGGACGACACATAATAGCCCGGAAATTTATTTCCGGGAAGGCTTTGAAAGGTTGACTTTTTCTGATG
>DYRC01000082.1:0-5281 GCA_020718925.1 Desulfonema limicola | reverse complement strand
AATAGCCCGGAAATTTATTTCCGGGAAGGCTTTGAAAGGTTGACTTTTTCTGATGTCAAACTAAAATAGACAAATTTAACCATTCACACCATAGGAGGAGCTATGAATCGGAGTTTGAAAATGCTTGTTGTTTGTCTGTTGACAATGGCGGTCGGCATATATGCGGCTTATGCGGAGGATGTCGTTAAAATCACGATTGCAACGCATGTTACGCCGAGTTACGAAGATGTGTTTCCGCAGATTCAGCGTTTTACAGATCGAATCAATGAACTTGGAAAAGGCAAAATTCAGGCTGAACTGCATCACTCAGAAAGCCTGTTCAAAGTCAAAGAGCTTATTCCGGGGCTGACCAAAGGTGCGTGTGATATAATTTTTCATACAAGCTCGCATACTGTTGAAAACTGGTCTGAACTCGGCGGTTTGGGATTGCCGTTTTTGTATAAAGACGAAAATGACTGCCGAAGCCGCTGGATGGTTGGAAAGCCGCTGTTTGAATTAGTTAATAAAGAAATGGTCAGAAAATACGGTGTTAAAATTATGGCATCAGGTATTTTCAGAGGAATGGTGATAGTCACCCGACAGAAAGCTGTTGAAAAAATCCAAGATTTAAATGGGTTGAGATTACGTGCCACAGGCAAAATTGATGGAGATTATCTCAAAACCTGCGGCGGAATACCATTGTTTTTAGGCTCCTCCCAGATGGACGAAGCGTTGAAAAAAGAAGCTCTTGACGGTGTGATTACTTATCCTGCAAATATTGTCAATCGCAAGCTTGAAGACAGACTTGATTATATCACCGAAACAAAGCCGATGTTCGGTGCATGGGGCTTTCAGATTTATGTTCTTTCCAAGAATTTCGATAAATTTTCCAAAGAAGTTCAGGATGTTTTCATGCAGGCAGCCTCAGAATATGATAGGGATTTACTTGAAAAATTCCTTGAATATGAAAACAGGACGGCTAAACCGATATTGGAGAAAAAAATAAAATATGTTTCTCCGAATGCCGAACAGATGAAGCCATTCATTGATGCTGCTCAGAAAACTTATGCCGAATGGTCAAAAACCGTTGACCCGGAATTTGCCAAAAAATTCATAGAGCTGAGTCAGGCGCAATAATACAATCGTAGGGGCAATCCCCTGTGATTGCCCTCTTATCAAAAAGAGGATAAGCACGGGGGCTTATCCCTACATCCTGAAAATCCTGATTCAAAAGGAGCAGTTAATGACTTTAGGCAGGAAAATCTTTATCGGATTTGCGATAGTGCTGAGTCTGACAATCGTTATCGGAAGCACAGGGTATTTTGCACTCAGATATGTGATGAAGGGCGTGTTTCTCTACAGAGAAATCAATCGGATTCATGAAAATTTTGCAGTAAGCAAAGACCGGATAAATCGTTATCTGTTAAGCACTTATGCCGACGATAAGGATATTTCCGAAGATGCAGAAAACAAGGCGTTGTCTGGCTTGGACATCATGCTGAAATCATATCAGAATTTTGTAGTTGAAATGGCAACGATGTTTCCTGAAACTGACAATAGGCAGAAGCTTGATATGATGATAAAAGATGCCAAAGATTATCGCTCTGTATTTATTCAGTATGCTGCTTCCGAAACCGTAAAAGAGAATCTCAGTCAGCAAACGATAGCTGTCAATCCTGTAATTTCAGGATACATTAAGGAAGCAGGTTTTCTGGTCGAAGACGTTGCTTACCATAATTCGCTGTTATTTTCCGCAAGCACTAATTATTTCAATAAAAATACCGATCAGCACTGGAACAGCATCGAAACGGAAATCAAAGAATTTCAAAACGCTGTTGATGACTGGTACAAAAAAATAGAAAGAAGTGATAACCTGAAAAAGATCGCTGAAAATATCCGTCAGCAATTTCAATCTTATAGCTTACAAATCAGACAATATCGGGAAGAGGTCATCAAGCAGAAAAATTATCAGGATGCTCTCAGAAAACATAATGAAAAACTGAGCATATCTGTGAAAAATCTTGTCAATATTACCGTAAAACGGCTGACATATCAGCAGGCTCTTTCAGTAAAAGTGATCTTCGGCGCTTTGTTGATTACTTTGATAACAGGCTCATTTTACGCGCTTTTTTTCACTAAAAGCATTGTGGGCAGCATCCGGCGTGTTATTGACGGCATCAGTGAAACAAGTGAAAAAATTGTCTCAGTATCGGGTGATATGTCGTTAGCAGGCACACAGCTTGCCGAAGGATCCGGATCTCAGACTTCCGCGATTCAAACCTCGGCAAATTCTTTGGAACGTCTGACTGCCATGACAAAACAGAACAGAGAGAATGCCGGAAAAATGAACCATCTTATGGATTCGGCTTCGGAAAATATTGCTCAGGCAAACAGAGATATGAGTGAGCTTGTAACTGCGATAGAAGAAATTTCACAATCCAATCATCAGACCCGCAATATCATTAAAAATATTGATGAAATTGCGTTTCAGACCAATCTTTTGGCATTGAATGCGGCTATTGAAGCGGCAAGAGCCGGAGAAGCCGGAGCCGGATTTTCGGTGGTGGCTCAGGAAGTCAAAAATCTTGCGCTCAGATCAGCCGGAGAAGCACAAATGACGTCTGATCTCATTGAAGCAACCTTGGGAAAAATAAATGAAGGCTCTGAGTTGGCAAGAAAAACCGATGACACATTTCAGAAAATGATCATCATTGTAAGCGATGCTGTCAATCTGATGGGGGACATTGTGCAGGTATCTTCAGCACAGGGATCAGGGGATTGAGATGTTGAATACCGCCATATCCCAGGTGGAAAGAGTAACGCAGCACAATACATCAAATGCCCATGCATCTGTCGCTGCGTCCGAAGAACTGAACGAAATGGCAAAACAGTTGAACAACCTATTGAGTTCGCTGATTATACTTGTCGGAAAAGGCAAGGATACGGAGATGTGAGATGATGAAAAAAATATTTTTATGGGCAAGTCTGCTTCTTATCCCTGCGGGCTTGCTTTATGCAGATGAATCATGGCTCAGAGAGCATCGGATTGTCGGCGGTCAGAAAAGCTCACCGTATTCTTGGACATGGATGGCTGCGCTGATCACGCCGGATATAACGCCTTATTACGGCTTTTTCTGCGGCGCAACATTGATTCATCCGCATTGGGTGATGACTGCCGCGCATTGCGTTAAAGACGACTTCGGAGATGATCTGCTGCCTGAAGACATTGAAGTGGTGCTGAATATTTACGATCTGAAAAAAGAAAGCGGAGACCGGGTGAAGATTAAACGCATTATTTCGCATCCTAAGCATGATCTTTTTGAAGGCGATGATTTTGACATTGCCCTGATAGAATTGGATCGGGATGTCCGCTATCAGCCGCTCCCGTTGTGGCTAGACAATTCAGACATACAAGGGAAGACGTCCGTTGTTATCGGCTGGGGATACACGAACAAAATTGATCCGAATCAGTTGATGGAAGTTCAGATGCCGGTGATTTCCAATGCGATATGCAATGCCGCGTATAATGAAGACGGCAGTTATGGCATAGATCCGATCACTCAGCGGATGCTCTGCGCCGGAGAAGACGGCAAAGACTCCTGTTCCGGCGATAGCGGCGGTCCTCTGATTATCAAAGACAATAGCGGGGCGTGGAGACAGGCGGGCATTGTCAGTTGGGGGTCTGATCCGTGTGCTATGCCCGGACTTTACGGCGTTTATAGCCGCGTATCTGAATTTGCCGATTTTATAAATCAATATGTGGCATTCAGCCTTGACGCACCGAAATTGAAAGCGTCTGTTTCAGGAACTCAGCTTACGCTTTCATGGACGCCTGTTTTCGGCGCCCAAGGCTATACCCTGTTTTACGCGCCATATCCGAATGCGATCTATATCAAAACCGTGGAAATGGGGAATATCACGTCTGCTTCCGGATATTTGTGGCAGGGCGCGGCATTTTATACCGCGCTTCAGGCGCACGGATCAGGCATGGTCAGCCCGTATTCAAATATCGAATCCTTCGTTATTAACGCGCCCGCTCCCTGACTTCAATGGTGGCAGATTCGCCGCTTCTTGTATTTCTGACCTGAACCTGCCCGTTTCCGAGATAATTGGCTTCCACTCTGTCGCCCATCTGAGCGTTGTGAAACACATCCGCATAACCGACTTTGGCAGGATCAACCACTGTCCCGGTTGCGGATCCGGCAGACTTATAAAACCCTTTCTTGGAAATCCTGATGCCGAAATGTTCCAAAGAAACATACTTATACCCGCCGCCGATGTAAGCGTCTCCGTATCCGCCGACGCCATAACTTCTTTTGGCTTTGGACTTGGCTTTGCTTCTGGCTTTTTTAGCCGCGCCGACAGGCACGACCAACACAAATACCAGCAATAGCGTGAGAATTGTAACGCTGATTTTTTTAAACATACCACACCTCCTGAAATAATCATGACGGAAATTATGATACAAAAGAATATACTCTTGTGTCAAAATCAGGTCAATGCCATTTTTGAATTTATTTCAAGCTCCATGATTTTGCCCCTTTTTCATCTTCCGCCATTTATCCAGCCGTTGTTTAACCGTCTTTTCATAGCCTCTTTCGGTCGGAAAATAAAACAACTCATCCTCAAGCTCTTCGGGAAGATACGACTGAGGCACAAACGCATCTTTATAGTCATGGGCGTATTTGTAATCTTTTCCATAGCCTAAGCCCTTCATCAGCCGGGTCGGCGCGTTTCGGATATGAAGCGGAACCGGAAGTGATCCGGTCTGCTGAATGCGTTCTTTCACATTTCCGTAAGCGGTATAAATGCTGTTGCTTTTCGGGGCAGTGGCAAGATAGATCGCAGCCTGCGCCAGCATCAGTTCGCCTTCGGGACTTCCCAGAAAGCGGTATGCCTCTGTTGCGCTCAACGTGATATGCAGCGCATACGGATCCGCATTTCCCACATCTTCGGACGCAAACCGCACCATGCGCCGCGCCACATACAACGGGTCTTCTCCGGCAGTCAGCATCCGCGCAAGCCAATATAATGCCGCATCCGGATCGCTGCCGCGCAGACTTTTATGAAATGCGGACATCAGGTTATAATGCTCTTCGCCGGATTTGTCATATCGGAAGGCATTTTTCTGAAGCGCATTTTCAATATCCTCAAGCCGGATGATGCCGGATTGCGCCAGTTCTGCAGCAATATCAAGGTTGTTCAATGCCATGCGGGCATCGCCGTCCGCAAGCCGGATCAGATAATCAAGCGCTTCGGATTCTATAAACAATTCCGTACTGCCCAATCCGCGCTGATCCTT
>DYRC01000081.1 GCA_020718925.1 Desulfonema limicola | reverse complement strand
TAGCTATGTCAAAGGTGGCGGCGATAAATTATCTGAACCGGGAATTATGGAATTAAGAGATTGCCGGGATTACTTTTGTGAATCCTTTATCGTAAAATTCAAAAGGGGCGACGTCATCATCGCCCCCTGTAAACATTGAATTACCCCAGATTGCCGAATACTTTTTATTGCTTTTCGTCACCTTATCGGGTAAATTATATCCGACTCAGTTGCAGGGAGATTGAATATGAAACTCACTCTCACAAATATCATGAAAGAATTGCAAAGCCGGAAGCCGTTTCTTGAAAAGTATTACGGTGTTGATTATCTGGGAGTTTTCGGTTCTTTTGTCCGAAATGAACAGACTGCCGCCAGTGATCTTGATGTATTGGTAACATTTTATAAGATTCCTGATCTGTTCAAATTTATTGAAATAGAAAATTATCTCAGCGATCTTCTGGGGGTAAAGGTTGATCTGGTAACAAAAGACACACTCAAACCGCGCATCGGAAAACAGATTCTCAGCGAGGTCATACCGATATGAAATCAAAACGCACTTATATTGATTATCTTGACGATATGCTCCAAGAGAACGTCTTCAATTAATCTTCACCATCCCGCCCTTGACAATCAGCATTCCGCCGCCATCTATGGTCTGCATTGCGCTGGCTTTGTTGGTCATCATGGCATTGGCTTTGTTATTCAGATTCACGTTAGCCTTATTCGCAAGATTTATCCCGGCATCATTGGTCAGATTCATATTTGCTTTATTCGTTAAGTTCATTTTTGCTTTATTGCTCAGGTTCATTCCGGCATCATTTGTCAGGTTCATTTTTGCTTTATTCGTCAGATCTTTTCCTGCATTATTGATCAAATCCGTTTTTGCCTTATGGGTCATCTTCATGCCTGAATCATGCAGCATATCCTTTTTGGATTTTATGGTAATCGAACCTTTCACATCAATCGTAAGATTGCCGTCTATCGTCAGAGCATAATTCCCCTTCACCTTATGCGTAAAGTTTCCTTTGACCTGACGGGTGAAATTCGCTTTATCCGTATGGGTTTCATTGCCCGTAATCGTCAGGCTCCGCTTTCCCTTGACCTGATGCGTTTCATTTCCCGTACTGACCTTGACCACCCGGTTGCCTTTTTTCACGGTTAAAAATTCATTTCCTTCATCAACTGAAACGGTGCGATTTCCTTTTTCTACCGTAAGCTTATCATGTTTTTCCTTAATCGTTACGGTGCGGTTTTTCTTGATTGTAGTGGTCTGATCGTTTTCCACCCAGATATTCATATCTTTTTCAGCATGAATGAAGAGTTCTTCCTGCTTTTTGCTATCATCGAATCGGATTTCATTGCCCTTTTTTTCGCCGGAATCACCTTTTTTGGTGGAAATCGTTTTGATGGTGCTGACATTTTTCTTGCCCGGCAGAGAATACGGCACGGTCTGCGCGGCATTATAAACAGTTCCGATAATCATCGGCTGATCCGGATCACCTTCTAAGAAACTGACAATCACTTCTGTCCCGATGCGTGGAATAAACATCGTTCCCCAGTTTTTGCCTGCCCAGATCTGCGCCACCCGCACCCAGCAGGTGCTTTTCTCATCGTTTTTGCCATCCAAATCCCAATGAAACTGAATCCTCACCCGTCCGTATTCGTCTGTCCAGATTTCCTCGCCTTTTTTGCCGACCACTATCGCGGTCTGAGTGCCATGTATTCGGGATTTTTTAGCCAGTCGCGGGGGGCGGAATGAAACGCTTGCCGGAATGGCTTCAAAGGTGTTGGTATAAAGCGCGTCCGTAGCATGAAGGGATAAATGGCGCAGCAGATAGGTATCATTCACATCATCCCGATAATGCTCGCTGAAGGTGAATTTGTATCCGGCAGTAAATCCCCGGCAATATCCGCGCCCTCTGAGAATTTTTCCGGGGATCTCCAATGATTCTATCCGTTTGGTGGCAATCGTTTCGCCTTTACCGGTATCGGCAAATTTGCCGGGATATTCATACACGGTAAAACTGCCTGATGCCTTTCCATCTGCACTGGTCAGCAGATTGGTGTCAGGCGTTTCAAAATTGAAATCTTTGGTTTTGTATTTATGGGAAATCAGTTCCTGCTCCAGCGTACAGTCTTCTATCAGATAATCTTCTAAGGGACTGACGCCTTTTAATTTTATCGGATTTGATCCCGGACATTCGGGAGCCGCGCCTGCGTCATCTGCCATCACCAGCGTATGTTTGGCAGCCGTATGCTCAAAATAGTAAAAAATGCCCTCTTCTTCCATGAGCCGGGACACAAAATTGAAATCTGTCTCGCCATACTGCACACAATATTCTCTTGACGCGTATGATCCGCTGGTGCTGTTTTTAAAATCAGTGAATCCGGCAGATGAGAACACGGAGCTAATAATATCCGTAGCTTTTTTATTCTGAAAGATTTTATTATTGGAACATAAGGTCAGCTCCCAGAGCCATGGGCGGATTTCCGCATAATATGTAACCATGCCGCCGTCATAATGCCCCTGCATGAAGCGGGTAACCATGCCGTTGATATAGCGGGTATTGTCTTTATCCATAAATTTGAGATGAGCCGTTACCGACTGTCCCATGAGTTTTTTAAAATTAACCTGCCGGTCATCGGTTCTCAGCGTCAGTTTATAGTAAAATAAGCCGGATATCTGCTCCTGCCCCTCAATTTCAATCAGCGCGAATTTTCTCACCGCGCCGTCTGCGGGTGTTGTGATATAAATCCATAAACTTTCGTTTGCTATTGTCATGATCGCCCCCACAACTGTCTGAACCAGCCAAACGGCTTTTCGGAAGGTTTTTCAGGATTTTCCTCTGTCTTGGAAAGAAAAGACGGCGTACCGAAATTCGGAGATTCAGCTTCAGTCTCCTCATCTTCAGATGAATAAAACCGGTATCCGAAGCGCTGTCCTCTGTCTGAATACACATAAATCGCGGTACAATGTTTTCCCAACGCCATGCGCCGCAGAAGTTCGCCTGACAGATCCGGCAGCAGCGAATGCGTCAGAAGCTGGTCAATGACACGTGCGCCTGCATCAGATTCAAGACACCGGCTGGCTATCACCATCACCAAATCATCACTGTATGTTAAATTAATCCGATGATTTTCCTGAAATCGCTGCTGAATTTTTTTCAGCTTTAGCCGGACAATTCTGCGAATCGCCTCATCGCTCAACGGATAATACGGCACAATCACTAAGCGCCCCAACAGCGCGGGCTTGAAATATTTCAGCAATTCAGGCTTGATCATCTCCGAAAGCGTCCGCGCATCGGGAAGTTTTCGGGAATCCGAAATCGTATCTGCCCCGGCATTGGTGGTCAGCAGAATCATCGTGTTTCTGAAATCAACGCTCACGCCTTCGGCATCATCCAGCCGCCCTTTATCAAACACCTGATAAAACAATTCCATAACATCCGGATGCGCCTTTTCCGCCTCGTCCAGCAGCACCACTGAATACGGTTTGTGCCGCACCGCTTCGGTGAGAACGCCGCCTTTGCCATAGCCCGTATAGCCCGGCGGAGAACCTTTCAAGCCTGAAACCGTGTAACTTTCCTGATATTCGGACATATTGATCACGATCATATTCCGATCCCCGCCGTAAAGAATATCGGAAAGCGCGACTGCTGTTTCGGTTTTTCCCACGCCGCTCGGACCTGCCAGAAGAAACACGCCCACCGGTTTTCCGGGATCATCTAAATTTGCCCGATAGGTCTGAATCCGGCGGGTGATGGCATCCAGTGCATCGGATTGCCCGATAATGCGCTCTTCCAATTTTTCTTTGAGATTTAAGACCGTTTCAATGTCATTGGTCAGCATTTTGCCGACCGGAATGCCGGTCCACCCGGAAATCACATCTGCCACAACCGATGAGTTGACGACACACCCCTGCCCCCTCTCAAGAGGGGAATCCTCATGGTGTCTGATAGCCGCACGGGCGCATGCCGTATCCAAAACGCTGATGGCTTTATCCGGCAGCAGCCGTCCGCTGATATAGCGATGCGAAAGCCTGACCGCATCCCGCACCGCATCATCTGAAATCATCACCTTATGATGAGATTGAAGGTTGGCAGTGATGCTTTCAAGCATTTTTACGGCAGTTTCTTCATCCGGCTCTTCAATTTTTACCACCTGAAAGCGCCGCGCCAATGCCGGGTCTTTTTCAAAATATTTCTTGTATTCTGACCATGTTGTAGCGGCAATGGTTCTGAGTTCTCCTCTTGCCAGCGCAGGTTTGAGCAGGTTTGCCGCATCTCCCATTCCGGCAGTGCCGCCCGCGCCGATCAGGGTATGTGCCTCGTCAATAAACAGAATAATCGGGCGGACAGACTGTTTCACTTCATCAATCACAGATTTAAGCCGCCGTTCAAATTCGCCTTTGATTCCGGCTCCGGCTTGAAGCAGAGCCAAATCTAACAGACGAAGCGAAATGTTTTTCAGCGATGGCGGCACATTACCCTCAGACACCCTGAGCGCAAATCCTTCTGCCACTGCTGTTTTTCCGACCCCGGCTTCTCCGGTCAGAATCGGATTATTCTGGCGGCGGCGGGTAAGAATATCAATCAATTGCCGAATTTCCGCATCCCGCCCGTAAATCGGATCTATCAGCCCTTTTCTTGCCCGCTGTGTCAGATCCGTGGTATATAAATCCAGATTCGGGGTTTTGGAATTGGGCGTTTCAATGCGGGAAGCTTTGTTTTCAGGCGACACACCCCTGCCCCTCTCAAGAGGGGATTCTTCGCGGGACGTACTGATAATCTCCTGAATATGTGGTTTCAACTCATCCGCAGAAATCCGTTTTAACGCGGGGCAGGATTCGTAAATCAATATTCTGAGGTTGTCATGCTCCAATAACGCCAGCAGCAGCGCGCCGGAACGGATACTCTCCGATTTGAAATACAGCGAGGAAACCATCCACGCCTGCTCCAAAAGCTTCAGAATATACGGCGAAAGCGCAGGCGTCCGGCTGTTGCCGCGCCGGAAATTTTCTATAAACCGGCTTAAATCATCTTTTACGTCTGCGACTCTGACATCATAATATCGAAGAATTGCCTGCATATCCGTATCCGGCTGATCCGAAGCAAGCGCAAGCATATAATGTTCAAGCTCCACGTTATAATGCGTCTGAGATACGCAGATTTCCGCCGCAGCTTCAAGCCCTTTCCGGCAGCTCGGATTGAGTTTTCCGATCAGCGTCTGCAAATCCGAAGTCATCTGCCTTTTATCCTCACCGGCGCGTATTCAAAAGCAGATTTTCTGATAGGAAGCCACGATGTCCAACTCACTCTCGCGCCCTGTGTCGCGCTCAATTGTCCTATTTCAACTGTATCTTTTTTTAATGAAAGCACCAAATCAAAATCAGATTCCTCTCCGGCATAAAACCGCACCAGCGTACAAAGAGAACTGTATGCCGAACCGGTCGGCAAAAATCCGATAAATTCCTGATAAGACAAGGGACCGATATGCAGTTCAAATCTGCTCTGCTGATCCCAGATACGGGTTCCGATAACCGCACTCTGCCCCAGACAATTATTCTGCCCCCGAACCCCGATCTGCGTAAGCTGATCCTGAGCAAGAAAACACCAGCCGCCGCACAACTGCTTTCCTTTGACTATAACGCCGAAATAATGAGATAAAATACTCTCAAGCCCGCTCATAGAACGAGGCTTCTGAGATAAAACAGCCGTATAAAACAACAATGAGCGGTCTCTGAGCTGCATTCTGTCTGAAAGCCCGTCAGTTCCCAGACCGATCAGAGAAAAAAGATAGCGGGCATACGCCGTCTGATCCGGAGGCTTGCTGTCAAATCCGATTCGGAGCGTTTTTCGTACCCGATACATCAGAGAAATCAGGCGGTGATTGAACATGTCCAAAAAATCTTTTAACGCCCCGTCTTTTTCTTTAAGCCGGGATAAAATCAGGTCTGAGTATGGCGCAGGCAACGGTCCCGTAACGCCTGCAAGCCCCATAAAATTGACCGATAGCTGATGGGGGCTTTTATCTGATTCGGAACGGACAATCTCTGACACCGCGCTGGCGGGAAATTCAAAACTGACATTTGATGTGAAGCGAACCGCTTCTTTGTCTGCTTCCGATCCTTCTGCCACCGAAGGCTTATCCGGGCAGAGCATCTCCAGCAGTCTGACTGCCTGATAAAAATCAAACGACCATCCCTCATCAAACAGGGATTGTTCCGGAGTAGGAGAATTTTGCTGCATTGCATTGCCTCACTGATAAAGATAATGAAGCTGATATTCATATCTTATTTCAGAGGATTTGTCATGTTAAATCAGGATTTCAGCTACGCAGATTCCCTTTTTTCTGAACATTGTGAAGCAGCGCATTGATGGTTAAAGAAATGGAAAGCAGAATAATCCCCAAAGCAAGTGCAAGCTCGAAATTGCCTTTATCGGTCTCAAGCGCAATAGTCGTGGTCATTACCCGCGTATATCCGGCAATATTTCCGCCGACAATCAGGATCGCACCGACTTCTGCCATGAGCCTTCCGAAACCGGCAATCACGCCGGACATAATACCGTATCGCGCTTCTGAAATAATGGTCATGGCAGTTTGAAATGGCGTTGCGCCGAGCGCTACAGCCGCCTGCTTTATAATCGGATCAACGCCGGTGATGGCAGAATGGCAAAGGGAGACAATAATCGGAAAAGAAAGAACGCTTTGGGCAAGAACCATTGCAGATGGCGTATAAAGCAGCCCCATGAATCCGAAGATGCCGTTTCTTGACAGCAGAAGATAGAGGATTAATCCCACCACCACCGGCGGAAGCCCCATAAATGTATTCATCAGGCTGACCAACACACCTTTGAGCGGGAATTTCTTCAATCCCATCAGCGCGGCTAAGGGAAGCCCCAGACTTGCGGATAATATCAGCGCAAGCCCGGAGACTTCAAGAGATAAGAAAATAATTTTAAGCAGTTCTTTATCACAATCAAGGATAAGTTCAACTGCTTTGGCAATCACATCCGGCGTCATTTATTTTGCATTGGGATTGAACAGCACATTACCGTTTTTATCTTTGAATGCGGCAATAGCTGCCTGTCCTTCCTTGGAAATCAGCCAATCCACGAATTTCATAGCATCCTGATACTTGACTTGCTTGTGCTTTTCAGGATTGACCGCCATAATTCCATACTGGTTGAACAGAATCGGGTCACCTTCAAGAACTATTGCCATCTCAAGCTTGTCTTTATCTTTGGTGGCAAGCCATGTTCCTCTGTCTGTCAGGGTATAACCGCGTTTTTCATTGGCAATCCGCTGGGTCTTTTCCATGCCCTGTCCGACTTCCAAATACCATTTCTGAGCCGCCGGGGCAATGCCTGTTTTTTTCCAGATGGACAGTTCTTTGGTGTGTGTGCCGGATTTATCGCCTCTGGATACGAATATCGCCGAAGCTTCGGACAGCTTT
This sequence comes from Desulfonema limicola, assembly GCA_020718925.1. GTDB lineage: Bacteria > Desulfobacterota > Desulfobacteria > Desulfobacterales > DYRC01 > DYRC01. The sequence goes on along the minus strand of DYRC01000081.1, from coordinate 5,942 downwards.
TTAAACGCCTGCTCTGCGGATTTGATTCCCTTGATTTTTGCCGGATCATCCGTGGGACCGATAATGACAAAATCATTATACATCACATCATGGCGATTGACAAAAAAGCCTTCCGAAACCGCTTTCAACTCGTCATCTTTTGCATGAACAAAGACAAAATCCGCATCGCCTCGTTTGCCGATTTCGATTGCCGCGCCGGTGCCGACAGCCACCACGTCAATTTTAATTCCGCTTTTCTTTTCAAATATCGGCAGAATATACTCGAAAAAGCCGGAATTCTGGGTGCTTGTGGTGGAGGCGCATCGTATTCTTGTTTCTCCGAAAGACACATTCGCACACGCCAACACCAACGCAAAAATAACAACTGCTCTCAATTTCATTTTTTTCCTTTCTTTTCTTTTCAATCTTTGTATCAATCTATTCCTGCGGATAAACCATTTTTCCGCTTAAATTCAGATCATAGCCCTGATACGCTGCGGCAATGTCATAAATATCATACTTCTTTTACTTCCTGAATCAAAGAATTTTGCTTTCCGGTGATAATACTGGTCAGAAATGCCGACAGCAGCCCGCCCATATTATCGCCCCCGCCCTGAACCAGAAAATCCGGAGTAACTTTGATGCTGCCGGATGCGATCTGTTTTGCAATTTCAATGGCGGTAACGCCTTGCTGCCCAACTGCTTTATTCTGAAGCTCATACGCTTTTGCAGTGGATTCTCCGATAGCCAAAATCCGGGAGCCTTCGGCATCGCCTTTGGCTTTGATGCCTTTTGCCTCGCCTTCGGCTTTGAGCCGGATGCTCTCAGCTTCGCCTTCTGCAAATCGGATGGCTTTGAGTTTGTTCTGATCTGCAATTTTTACGCCGAGTTCCGCCTCAACCAGACTTTTCTGCAAATCTGCTTCGGAGCGCGTTTTTTCCATCGCAATTCTTGCCTGCTCTGCTTTCTGCTGGTCATGATACATATCCTGCTGCTGCTGGGCAATGATCTTCTTTGTCTGAGTGTCCATCAACTCCTGCGGAAGATTGATCTGACAAATCAGCACCGAAACGCATTCTACATGATATTTTTCCAATTCAACCCTTGCCCGCTCCTCGGCTTTGCGCTGCTCTTCCTGCCTGTCCTGCATGAAGTTCATGGCAGATGTTGAGGATGCCTGATTGCGGAAACTGGAGTCAATCATGGGGTGAATCACGTGCAGAATGAGATTTTCGACAGAGCCGATTTTGGCAACCATGTACGGCGCCTGATCGGGTCTGATTCTGATGACGATTTTGACCGATACGCCGATAGAAAAGCCATCACGCGAAATGACTTTCAGCGGATCAAAGCGGGTCTGCTTGGAATCATCCCAGTCAATGGTAATATTGGTCGTATTGATAATGTAGGCAATATACGCGCGGCGGTTCAGATAATACATACCCGGTCCCGCCACTTCCTGCTGAATGCCCCGATAGCCTTTAGACACAACATACCGCTCAATGCCTACATCAAATCGCTGTTCGATTTCTTTGTATAAATCCGTCCCCTGTTTCGCGCTTTCATCTTTGGCGGTTTTTTCAATCAACTCCCGGATTTGAACCGGCTCTTCCCCGACATTGGACACCACCACCGCCACCTGACCGCGTTCCACAATCGCAACATCATCCAGTTCGACTTTGAAGAGCATAGGATTGATATAATACGTTCCGGGTTTAAGCAGATCAAACTGGGGACCGCGCTGTCCGCCTTTCTCCAGAAAAGCCGAAGGATCCTGAAAATCATTATGCCCCGGAACTGACTTTGCAACATATTCTCCGTCAGCCAGAGGTTCCCCATCCAAAGCAGTGATAAGCCCCACTTTGTTTGCGGGAATCACGCTTGCATCCCGGATTTCGATGTGGAACAGATCCGTGTTGATTCTGTATGTCCCCGGCGGCAGTATCTCAATCTGAGGACCTTTTTGTCCCCCGTTGTTCAGAAATGCCTGCCCGTTCTGGAAATTATTATGCCCCGGTACAGTAGCAGCCAGAAGCCTTCCCGGTGGAATCGGTCCGCCGTCCATAGAGGTAACAATACCGATATTGCCTTTATCAATGATCACTGCGGAGACTTTCCTTACGCTGAACAATGAAGGGTTAATCCGGTATGTGCCGGGAGAAAGGATTTCAATCTGAGGTCCTTTTTCTCCGCCGTTTTTCAAAAACGCTTCGCCGTCCTGAAACGCATTATGTCCGGTTACCACTCTGGCAAAGATTTTTCCGGCGGGAACCGGGTCTCCGTCAATGGATTCGATAATGCCGACTTCGTTTTCCCGGATAGTGATAAACGGATTTTTCTGAGGAACATACAGAAAGGGAATCAGAAAGTGCATTCCGGGACCCAATGTCCGGGCTTGGATTCCGATCTCATCAGATAACGCAATCACCCGCCCTTTCGGCATACTTTTGCCGAGGTATTTGCGCTCAACAACGGACATTTCCCTGCCTCCGACAATCACAACGGATTTTTTCATCAGAAACAACACCAGCGCGATGATCGCGATGATCTGGAAATTATGTAGAAAAAAAATCATAACCTGCTGCATATCATCCTCCTGTTCTGCTTACCCCTCCCCCGACCCCTCCCCGAAACGGAGAGGGGAGACCACAACAATATCCGTTCCTCCCCCAGCCCATCCCCGAAACGGAGAGGGGAGACACAGCAACAATATCCGTTTTTCTCCCCCCTTCCCTTTCAGGGAAGGGGGGGCGGGGGGGTTAGGTCAGTAACATCAGTTATAGAAGCATCTTATCATCAACTTCGGGCATGTCAAGAAAAACAGCATAAAAAAAACTATGGACAAGTTTATCTGAATAGTGCTAAAATTCAAACTTATCTGATTCTTGAAAGAAGGGGGTGATCGGTTGGGCAGCGTTATCAAAAAAAGACGGAAAAAAATGAGAAAGCATAAACATAAAAAGCTTTTAGCCCGTTCACGGCATCAACGTAAGAAATAAGTAAAACGCAGGAGATCAGGGTTTGGCGCCGTAACCTTTGAGATATTTTAAAAATTCCGAATCAGTTGACAAAATCAGTGAACTGTCCTGATTCAGTACTTTGTTGTAAATTTCAAGGGTTTTCATAAAAGAGTAAAATTCAGGATCATCGCCGTAAGCTTCGGCGTAAATGACGGCTGCTTCCGCATCAGACTTTCCCATGATCTCCTGAGCGCTTCTGTATGCTTCGGATGTAATGCGCTTGAGTTCTCTTTCTTTCTCGCCGACGATTTTGCGAGCTTCGCCCTGACCTTCGGAGCGGAATTTTTCAGCAATCTGCTTCCGTTCTGCAATCATGCGACCATAAACGCTTTCTCTGACTTTTTCCACATAGTTGATCCGCTTGATCTTCACATCCACCAGTTCAATGCCGAATTTATCCAATTTGGGCTGCGCCTGTTTCAGGATTCCTTCGGTGATTTTTTCTCTGCCGACCGTAACGGTATACACCGCTCTTTTTTCTTTCTGAATATCTTCAAGCCCGATTTCAATCATGTCCAACTGCCGGTTGCTTTTTCTGACCGCTTCGATCAGGCTGTTTGAGGTGATAAAATTCCGGGCTGCCGGATCGATAATATCATCCAATCGCCCCAATGCGCCGGTAACATTGTTGACGGTCTGAAAAAATTTGACCGGATCAACGATTTTCCATCGGGCAAAGGTGTCCACCCAGATGTAGGTTTTGTCCAGCGTGGGAATCTGTCCCGGATTGCTGTTCCATTCCTGAAGATTTTTCGGAAAATAATTGGCGATCTGCCACGGCATTTTGAATTTCAAGCCGGGGGCTTTTTTAGGTTCTCCGATCACTCTTCCGAATTGGGTAATCACCACCTGCTTCCGTTCATCCACCACATAAGCTGAGGCATATACAAACAATGCCATCACTACGGCAACAATCCAGATTGATCCTTTATTATTCATTTCACATCACCATGTCGTTTTTCAAGATTCAGCATCGGAAGAAAATTTTTCTGATCCGAATCAATAATATATTTCTGTCCCAATTTCGGAAAAACTTCTCCGAGCATTTCAAGATACAACCGTCTTTTGGTTATATCTTTTGCTTTGGTGTATTCGGCATACAAAGACTTGAATCTTGCCGCATCGCCTCTGGCTCGGTTGATTCTGTCCAAGGCATAGCCTTCTGCGGCTTTGATCGTCCTTTCCGCCTCGCCTTTGGCAGTGGGAATGGCTTTGTTGTATTCCTCTTTTGCCTGATAAATCACTTTTTCTTTTTCCTGAGTCGCCTGATTGACTTCGTTAAAAGAAGGCTGAACCGGTTCCGGCACATTGGTCTCTTTCATTTCAATCGTAATCACCGTAATTCCGGTTTCTGCCCGATTCAACTCTTCCTGTAATACTTTCTTGGATTCTTCGGCAATATCTTCGCGCTTGTTAATGACCTCGTTGATGCTTCTGTCACCGACCACAAGGCGCATTGCCGCTTCAGCCATGTCCCGGAGCAGCCGCTCAATGTTCTGAACTTTGAATAAATACTTGTACGGATCGTTGATTCTGTATTGAACAATCCACGGAACCAGCGCGACATTGAGATCGCCGGTCAGCATCAGTGCCACGTTGCCGGTTTCAACATCCGGCATGATTTTGGATGTATCGGTCTGAGGCGGACGGAATCCGAATTCCTGTTTATACACCCGCCGGATTTTGACCTTGGTAACCCGTTCAATGCCTAACGGCAGTTTGAAGTTAAAGCCCGGGTCCTCGGTGCGTTGGTATTCGCCGAATCTCTGAATGATCCCTACTTCATCCACAGCCACCGTATAAAACATGGTGGCGCCTACGATCAGTATGACAATCGCGCCTATCAGTATCCATCCGCCCGGCAGCTTGAAATCGTTTATCTTTTTCAACAACTCATCCATCTGCGGGGGCATCTCACTGCGTTTTTCCTGCTGCTCTCTTAATTTTTCCCAATCCCAGCTCATCGTTTTTCCTGTATGTCAGAAGAATATTTCAGTGTTATCTAAGTTAGCCCGCTACTTTAGTCAAGGGAAAAAAGTGCCGCATCAGCTTTTTTCAAGGGTTTCAGCCTGCAATACCACGTCAATAAAGCCTTTGTCATTTCCTGCCTGATTGATGGAGAGCTTTCGGATAAACACGCTGTTATCGGCTTTTTCCACTTCAAGCTTATACAGATATGTTTTCAACTGCACAGTGCTTAAATTCTGAAGCTTCATCTCCGCCTGAGCCAGCTTGTAAGGACTGTTTTTCAAATCCGATTTGGAGGGCTTGATATACACCACCTTATCTTTGGGAATTCCGGATTCTTCGGCAAGCCGATCCAGAAAGGAAAACAGGGTAAAGGTTTCAGGACGTTTGCGGAATCGCTCTTCCAGCAATTTTGCTGCCTGCTGAACCTGATCATATTCTGTTTTCAGGACAGAGATATTTTCCAGCATTTTGGTCTTGGAGGTCAGGGCTTTTTTAAGACTCTGCCGCCGATCTGTCATCGGAAATACCAAAAACTGCATGATAAGAGACAGAAAAATAAATCCGCCCGCAAACAGAATCATATATTTTTCACGTCTGCTGATTTTCAGTGCCATTGTTGCTCCTTATTTTTCAATTATTTTAAAAAAGTTATCCGATTCAGGCATCATCCCCTCAGTTATTATCATTTTCCGAATCAGTATTCAACAATAATAACGGATTGAAGACTATCCTGATTCAGTTTCCGATAACTGCCTTGAATTCCGAAAGGTCTTTAGCTGTTCTGATCGCATTCTTTATTCTTATCTGTTCCCGTCCGTCTGTCCGGAAATTCCCGGATTACGGAACGGAAAAAATCCGTAACCTCTTCAGACACTGACGACGTCATAACCTGTCTCCCGATTCGACTGATACTTTAAATCATAACCGATATGATAACACTTTCCGGACAGATTTCAAAATCAGAATTGCTGG
>DYRC01000080.1 GCA_020718925.1 Desulfonema limicola | reverse complement strand
TTACCATTTAAGCGGTTTATGTATAGTCGTGCCGGGAATAGGTGAAGGAAGCTGTGAAATTTTTAAAACTCCTTTTCTTATTCTCTTCACAAAGTGGGCATATTTTTGAAGTTCAAGAGACGGGTGTCCGTTAAGCAGCGGGGATATAAGTCCGATTTTTTTGTTATTATGCTGCTTACGAATAAGGCGCAATGCTTCTGCAAGATCGCTATCGTTTGAAATTATGACAGCACAGTCATATTTGTCAAGCCATGCGTCATTCAGCAGATGCACAGCCAGATTAACATCAGAGCCTTTTTCTTCTGTTTTCATAACCTTGACAAAGTTAGGCGGTTTGGTAAGCGGAGATTTAGGGGCGTCTATCGTATGAGTTAAAAAATGTCCTTCATATACAGATAGTTCGGGAATGTAAGATTTCAAAGCCCTGATATATGTTTTTTGCCTTATCGGCTGATCCGGATCAAATAAGCCTGAAACAAGAGCGGTAAAATATTTAATTTCGGTAATTTTATGGTGATATTGAAGAATATGCGATGACAAGGCTTTCAGATCAAGCCACTTGTAAGGAGTTCCTTTTAATGCTCTGTAATACAGATTAAAACCATCTATATAAATAGAAGTTCGCATTTATCGCCATTTCTATAAAAAAGCAGGGGATGAATTTCTTCACCCCCGCACCCTGGGTCGAAACCACAGGGGAAGTTTTAAAGCAGGAGATGAATCTCTTCACCTCCGCACCCTGGGTCGAAACCACAGGGGAAGTTATGTGAGACATATACTTCATATTTCGATTATTGTCAAATATCTTTTGAATGCCGCTCCTTACTGAAGCTATTTTTTAGCCTCGAAATAAATTACATGTACCTCTTCAAACTAAAAAGGGAAATGACAATGGCTGCCGCTTCCCTGATAATATCATGTTGGCTGAGGGACTAGGATTCGAACCTAGGTTAACGGGGCCAGAACCCGTCGTCCTGCCGCTAGACGATCCCTCATAAACAAAGCGGGTTTATACACAAAAAGAATCCGTGCGTCAAGAATAATTTTTCGTTTCAGCGATTCTTTTATCGAAAAATTTGAAAAACAGACTTGTTCTATTTTATGCTTGACATCAGAAAGTGATACGTTGTAAAAAGTGAACCTAACGTCATTTATTTAAAGATGACGTCATTTTCAAATCAAACGGAGGCTGAATGATGCAGGAAGAGGAACTCCCGCGCCGGGAAAGGGAAAAACTCAGGCAGCGTCGGGAAATGTTTGACGCGGCACTGAAGCTTTTTTCGGAGAAGGGATTTCACAATGTCTCCATGCACGAGATCGCCAAAAACGCCGAGTTTGCCATCGGAACGCTGTACAAGTTCTTCAAAAACAAAGAAGAGCTTTACAAGGCTCTGGTTATTGAAAATTCTGACAGATTCCATCAGGCGCTTACAAAGGCTGTGGAGGAGACAGATGATGAGATTGAAAAACTCCGCAATTATGTGCGGACAAAAAGCGCGGTTTTTATGGATAATATCTCTGTTATCCGCCTCTATTTTGCCGAAACCCGCGGCGCAAGCTTTAATATCAAAGCAGGACTTGATAATGAGATTCGGGAGCGATATGAAAAGTTTATCTACACCCTTGCCTCGATCTTTGAAAGCGGAATAGAAAAGAAACTGTTTCAGAATATCGCAGCCCCGTATCATCTGGCTGTTGCACTGGACGGTCTTTGCAATGCTTTTCTTGCTCTCTGGCTGGAGTCGCCTGAAAAGCATCCTTATCCGGCAGATCCGGACGTCATCCTGAATATTCTCTTCAAAGGATTGATTGCTCTGTGATTATTTATAAATCATTTAAATTCAATATGTGAAGGTACTGAATATGCAAAAAATTTATAACTCTTTGAAATTGCTTATGGTTATTATGGTGCTGTTCAATGTTTTTTTGCTGACAGCATGTGATAACAAGCCGCAATCTTCATCTCCGCAATCCGGGCAGGCGGGGGGAATACAACAACTTTTGAAGAAATTTTTCGGAAAAGAGGTTGCAGCTCCGCCCCAGATGCCTGTGCCGGAAGTTTCTATTGTAACTGTTCAACCTGAAAAGATCACGCTGACTACCGAACTGCCGGGGCGCACATCAGCGTTGCGTGTGGCAGAAATCCGCCCGCAGGTCAACGGAATCATCCTCAAACGCCTGTTTACGGAAGGTTCTGATGTCAAAGCCGGTCAGGTGTTATACGAACTTGATCCTGCTCCTTTTCAGGCGGCTCTGGACAATGCTTCGGCAAACCTCACTGCCGCCAAAGCGACTGCCAACCGGGCAAAGGCGGCTTTGGATGCAAGTATCGCAAATATTACAAAGCAGCAGGCGATATTGAATCTTGCGCGGACTAACCGCCAGCGATATGAAGAATTGTCAAAGGAAAAAGCTGTTTCCATTATTCAGCGCGACCAGTCCGCTACCGAAGCCGAAATTGCCGAAGCAGGACTGAAAGCTGTTGAAGCGCAGGTGGAAAGCGACCGCAAAGGCATAGCGGCGGCGGAAGCGGTTATTCAGCAGGCAGAAGCCGCATTGAAAACCACCCATATCAATATAGGCTACACCAAAATTACCGCACCGATTTCAGGGCGGATCGGTAAATCGAATATCACAGAAGGCGCGTTGGTGATGGCATATCAGCCCGTGCCTCTTGCCACGATTCAGCAGCTTGATCCCATTTATGCGGATGTTCCCCAATCCACCGGCGAAATGCTGCGCCTGAAACAGCGGCTGCAGAACGGAAGTCTGAACCAGAACGGAAAAAACCAGAATCAGGTGAAGCTTATTTTAGAAGACGGCACGATCTATTTGCAGGAAGGTACGCTTCAATTTCGGGATGTAACGGTTGATCCGACAACGGGTTCTGTGATTTTACGGATTGTCTTTCCGAACCCTGATGGTGTTCTGCTGCCGGGCATGTTTGTCCGGGCAGTTGTGAAAGAAGGCGTCAGCGAGCAGGCGATCCTGATTCCTCTGCAGGCAGTATCCCGCGATCCCAAAGGAAATCCCTTGGCGATGCTCGTCAGCGCGGAAAATAAAGCAGAACAGGTGCGGCTCACGCTTGATCGCTCTGTTCAGGATAAATGGTTTGTAACATCGGGTCTCAAAGCAGGAGATCGGGTTATTGTCGAAGGCTTGCAGAAAATCAGACCCGGTTCGCCTGTCCGACTTGCCGAACCCAAACCTGCCGGAAACCCGCAGAATCCTGTCAAACCGGCAACGCCATCCAAGTAACGGAGGAAATACATGCTATCACGATTTTTTTTAGATCGCCCGGTTTTTGCCTGGGTCATCGCCATTTCTATTATGGTGCTGGGCGGACTTGCGATCTACAATCTGCCCATATCCCAATATCCGCCGATTGCGCCGCCGTCTATTTATATCAGCGCGTTTTATCCCGGAGCTTCTGCGGAAACTGTGGAAAACAGCGTAACCCAGATCATCGAACAGAAAATGACCGGTCTGGAATCCATGATTTATATGTCTGCCACAAGCGATTCATCGGGAAGTTCCCGCATTGATCTGACCTTCAAGCCCGGAACCGACCCGGATGTGGCATGGTCAAAGGTGCAGAACAAGCTTCAACTGGCGTTGACCGGACTTCCTGATGCGGTTCAGAGCCGGGGGGTGTCAGTTGGCAAAGCAACGCGGAATTATCTGATCATTGTCAGTCTGATCTCCGAAGACGGCAGCATGGACGGCAATGATTTGCGCGATTATGCCCAGTCGAATCTGGAAAAAATACTTGCCAGAGTCCCCGGTGTTGGGGAGGTGGAGAATTTCGGCACTCAGTATGCCATGCGCGTCTGGCTGAATATGGACAAGATGACCGAGTACAATATGACCATGTCTGATGTGGTTGCCGCACTGCGAACCTATAACGCGGAGGTTTCCGCAGGACAGTTCGGCGGGTCTCCTGCTGTTTCAGGACAGCGGCTGAATGCGTCTATTATGGTTCAGAGTCTGCTGAAAACACCCGATGAATTTGCCGATATTCCTCTCAGGCTCAATTCTGACGGCTCTGTGGTGCGGGTGAAGGATATTGGCAGAGCCGAGCTTGGAACCGAAACTTATGATATAGAGGCATATTATAACGGCAAACCCGCATCCGGGCTGGCGATCCGGCAGGCAGCCGGTGCCAATGCGCTGGATACCGCCAACGCGGTCAGAACAAAAATAGACGAGATGAGCCGGTATTTCCCGCCCGGCATGAAGGCGGTTTATCCTTACGATACCACGCCGTTCACCCGGGTTGCTATCATGGAAGTGGTCAAGACGCTGTTTGAGGCGGTTTTTCTGGTATTTCTGATCATGTATCTGTTTATGGGAAATATGCGTGCCACCCTGATTCCGACCATTGCCGTACCGGTAGTATTGCTGGGGACTTTCGGAACTTTGGCATATTTCGGTTTTTCCATCAACATGCTGACCATGTTTGCAATGGTTCTTGCCATCGGTCTTTTAGTCGATGATGCGATTGTTGTGGTTGAAAATGTGGAGCGGATTATGTCCGAAGAAGGACTTTCTCCGCGGGAAGCCACAGCCAAATCTATGGATCAGATCACCAGTGCGTTGATCGGCATCGGACTGGTGCTTTCAGCCGTATTCGGTCCTATGGCGTTTTTTCAGGGATCAACAGGTATTATTTACCGCCAGTTTTCCATTACCATTATTTCTTCCATGCTGCTGTCGGTGTTGGTGGCTCTGATTCTGACGCCGGTGCTGTGTGCATCGCTTCTGAAACCGGTTCCGCCGGGACATGCCCCTTCGGATCATACGGTTTTCTTTTTGCGACCGTTTTTCAGATGGTTTGACCGAACTTTTTTCAGTATCAGAGATAAATATGTCCGGCTGGTCAACTGGTCTTTTTCACGGAAATTCCGTTATATTCTGCTCTATCTGATTATTGTGGCGGTTGTGGGCGTATCGGTGCTTAAAATGCCGACTTCCTATCTGCCGGATGAAGATCAGGGAATCCTTATGATTCAGGCAAGCCTTCCGGCAAATGCAACTCTGGAGCAGACCAAAGGCATTTTGGATAAAAAGGTCAAATCATATTTTCTTGATACTGAAAAGGATGCGGTGGATTCCTGTCTGACAGTAGCTGGCATCAGTTTTGCCGGACGCGGTCAGAACATGGGCTTGGCGTTTGTCCGGCTCAAAGAATGGGAACTTCGCAAGCGACCGGATCTCAAGGTAAAAGCGGTTGCCGGAAGAGCTATGGGGGCATTTTCTCAGATCAAAGAAGCAATGGTGTTCGGTTTTCCGCCGCCTCCGGTTCTTGAACTTGGAAATGCCACAGGATTTGATTTTCAGTTACAGGATAAAGGCGGCATAGGTCATGCAGCATTGATGGCAGCCCGAAACCAACTGCTCGGAATGGCAGCGCAGGATAAGCGTCTGTTCCGTGTGCGCCCCAACGGCATGGATGATGTGCCGCAGTACCGCGTGGATGTGGACTGGGAAAAAGCCGGCGCGCTGGGAATCCCTATCAGCGTCATTCAGTACAGTATTGCGGCAGCTTTCGGCAGTGCGTATGTGAATGACTTTATTCAGGCAGAGCGGGTCAAGCGGGTATATGTTCAGGCAGATGCACCATTCCGTATGCTTCCGAAAGATTTGGAAAAAATTTATGTCAGAAATACGAGCGGAAAAATGGTTCCCTTCAGTTCCTTTGCCACCGGACGATGGACATTCGGTTCTCCCAAACTGGAGCGCTTCAATGCGTTTCCCTCCATAAATATTCAGGGTGAACCCGCGCCCGGAAGAAGTTCCGGCGAGGCAATGACGGCGATGGAAGAACTGGCAGCCAAACTCCCGCCGGGAATCGGATTTGATTGGACAGGTCTTTCCTATCAGGAGCGCATGTCAACTTCTCAGGCGCCGATGCTGTATGCGTTTTCCATTCTGGTCATTTTTCTGTGCGTGGCGGCATTGTATGAAAGCTGGGCGATTCCGATTGCCAATCTGCTGATGCTGCCGCTGGGCATTTTGGGCGCGACATTGGCAAGCTCATGGCGCGGATTTCCCAATGATGTGTATTTTCAGATCGGATTTCTCACAACACTGGGATTGACCACCAAAAACGCGATTCTGATTATTCAGTTTGCCAAAGAACGGATGGCGCACGGAGACGGACTTATCGAAGCAACCCTCGGAGCGGCAAGAACCCGGCTCCGTCCGGTCATTATGACATCGCTGGCGTTTTTCTTCGGCGTACTGCCGCTTGCGATTGCTTCCGGTGCGGGTGCAGGGGCTATGGCAGCCATCGGTACGGCAGTTGCCGGGGGGATGATGTCTGCCACGTTCATTGATCTTTTCTTTATTCCGCTCTTTTTTGTGCTGATTTATCAGTTGTTTAATAAGGCAGCGGTCAGAAAATCAACTGCTCAGATATAACAAATCCGAGTGCTGAATCCGACATGAGTTCAGCGCTCGGTATTTATCAATAAGTATCAGGTAGATTTGTCTTGATATTTTGATAAAATTAATATAACATGCGGCTTATCATTGATTTTAATTATCAGTATTTGTACTGAAAGAAAAGGGAGAATAATATGCAAAGCCTCACAAGAAAAGAAATGCACGATGTATTGTACAATGAGCTCAGACTCATTCATTTTCCGATTGCTGTGAAATTTATCTTTGATGAGAGCGAACTGGAAGATTTCAGAAAAAATGCCGATGAATATGTGGCTCCTGTGAAACCGATGACGTTCTGTCAATGGGAAATCGCTGCCAGAATGAAGGGGCAGACAGTATTGGCAATGTCGGAAAATCTCGGATGCAGCAATGCACAGTGTGCTTTCGGACTCAAAGAGATTGATGAAGCTGAAATCAAGAGCCATGCCAAATATACCAAAAATGCGGAGCAGGCGGAACGATTTGTACGATCCAAACCGCGCCTGCCATTGGGAAAACTGAAAGCTGTTGTTGTGGCTCCTCTGAAGGATTCTTATTTTGCGCCGGATACTGTGCATTTTTACTGCGACAATATGCAGGCGTATCATCTGGCTGTGGATTATATGTCTGCAACGGATATTCATCCGCTGAAGACGAATATCACCATGAATTCTTCAGCCTGCTCCGGCAATGTTTATTCCTTTCTTGAGCAGTCCGCGAATATGCTGCCCGCATGCAGCGGCTCGTATAATGCGGGAAAAACAGAGCGGGGGGAAATCAACTTTATCATACCGGGTACTCAGATCGAGGCGGTGGTTCAGAGACTGCTTGATCGGAAAAAGCAGTACGGCTCAAGCTCCGTCACCCGTCCCGGAGATAATTTTCCGGGTGCCGATATTTGCAAGAATTGTCCTCTCATTGTTTTCAAGAAGGAAAAAACGGCTGTGTCATGATCGCTATATCCGTCTGTATCCGCTTACAGTCAGATAACTTGAAACTATTGTGCGCCGGGACTCCGGTGCACAAACCGAACCGGATGCGTTTCCCCTTAGCAATTCACTCCCTTTGAATTTGAATCCGTATTATTATAACGCTTCCATGAATAAACTTTTTCTGAAAGGTGAACTTGAAATGATAAGAACGCTTTCTATGATATTGGGTGTGCTAATCTTGATATCCGGCTGTTCTCTTGCCCCGACATACAAAAGACCTGATGCCCCGATTCCTGTCAAATGGCAGAACGGCGCACCCCACCCCCTGCCCCTCCCCGAGACGGAGAGGGGAGTAAAAGCAAACGAAATATCATGGCAGGATTTTTTTACTGACGGGAAGCTGAAAGAGATTATTGACATCGCTTTGAAAAACAACCGTGATCTGCGTCTTGCCGCCCTGAATGTGGAAAAAGCAGGTGCTTTGTACAGGATACAGAGATCGGAAATATATCCGTCTCTCAGCGCATCGGGCAGTATGAGCAAACAGCGCACACCGGCTGATCTTTCATCAAGCGGAAAAGCGTCAACAGATGAAAGATACAGCGTTAATATGGGTATCGCATCATGGGAAATTGATTTCTTCGGTCGGATCCGCAGTCTGAAAGATCAGGTGCTTGAGACGTATCTGGCAACTCAGGAAGCACAGCGCAGCGCACAGATTCTGCTGGTGTCCGCAGTTGCAAACGCCTATCTTGCGCTTGCCGCAGACAGAGAAGTTCTCAATCTGGCAAAATCCACGCTGGAGACTCAGCAGGATGCGTACAAGCTGATCAAACGGCGGTATGAGGTCGGCGTTGCCGCAGAAATAGATTTGCGCCGCGCCCAAACTCAGGTGGATACTGCACGGGTGGATCTTGCCCGTTACACACAACTTGCAGCAACCGATGAAAACGCCCTGACTCTGTTGCTGGGTGATTCTGTAAAGCCTGACCTTTTGGCGGAAAATTTGTCCGGCGTTACTTCACCCAAAGAGATTGCTGCCGGTCTTTCTTCCGAAGTGCTGCTGCTTCGTCCCGACATCATGGCTGCCGAGCATCGGCTCAAAGGAAGCAATGCCCAAATCGGCGCAGCGCGGGCTGCACTTTTTCCCCGCATTGCCTTAACAACAAACGTAGGGACTGCCAGCGGCGATTTGTCCGGGCTTTTCGGCTCAGGTCAGGGGACATGGGCATTTGCACCCCAAATCACAACGCCGATTTTCGATGCAAGGCTCTGGTCAGCATACAATGCGGCTAAGGTTGAAAAAGACATTGCGCTTGCCCAGTACGAAAAGGCAATTCAGACTGCGTTTCGGGAAGTAGCGGATGCCCTTGCGGTGCGGGCTACGATAGACGAGCAATTGTCGGCACAGCAATCTCTGGTGCAATCTGTTGCCGAAACATTCCGCATTGCAACTGCGCTCTACGACAAGGGCGTTGATAGCTATCTGGGTGTTCTTGATGCTCATCGTTCACTGTATGGGGCGCAGCAGGGGCTTATTATGCTTCGTTTGTCTAAGCTTGCCAATCATGTCAAGCTTTATGCGGTGTTGGGGGGAGGCGGTATATAAGAAAGTAAATTAAATAACTTTCGGATACTGTCTGATGTATTAAGAATAAAACAAATAATAGGAGAATCCCCATGAGCGAGTGGAAAACAACGAGTTGTGTTTTATGTTCTCAAAACTGCGGACTTGAGGTTGAAACAGATAATAACCGGATTGTAAAAGTTCGCGGAGATAAGAAAAATCCCCGAAGTAAAGGATACCTTTGTGTCAAAGGCGCCAATATTGCTTATCATCAACATCATTCCGACCGGCTTTCTCATCCGTTGAAAAAAACGCCGACCGGTTTTGAACAAATCAGTTGGGAGCAAGCCATTCAGGAAATCGCAGAGAAGCTTAAAAAGATTGTATCCGAACACGGACCGCGCTCATTTGCATACATGGGCGGCGGCGGACAGGGATGCCATTTTGAAGCTGCTTTCGGAACAACCCTGATGAAAAGTTTGGGGTCGCGCTATCACTACAGCGCATTAGCGCAGGAATTCAGCGGTGTGTTCTGGGTGTTCGGGAAAATGCTCGGCAGTCAGAATCGTTTTGCCATTGAAGATGAAGCCAATTCGGATATGCTGATTGCAATGGGCTGGAACGGAATGGAAAGCCATCAGATGCCCCGCGCGCCTCTGGTTCTTCGGGAATTTTCAAAGAATCCCGATAAACTTCTTGTGGTGATTGATCCGAGAAAATCCGAAACTGCCACAATCGCCAATATTCATCTGCCGATTCGTCCCGGAACCGATGCGCTGCTCATGAAAGCAATGATTTCCATTATCCTGCGGGAAGGCTGGGAAAAGCGGGATTACATTGAAAAATACTGCACGGGATTTGACAACATCAGGTCATGGTTTAAAGATTTCGATGTAAAAGCGGCATTGGAAATCTGTGAGCTTGGCTGCGATGAAGTTTATTCGTTATGCGGAGAGCTTTCAAAACGCCGCTGGTGCCTTCATCAGGATTTAGGCGTTTATATGAACCGGCACAGTACGCTAACATCCTATCTGATTATGATTCTATCGGCAATCTGCGGACGGATTTGTGTTCCGGGCGGAAATGTGATCAAAGGCGGACTGATGCCGTTGGGGTCTCACACGGATGACAAAGACCCGAAAACATGGCGGACAGTTACAACCGATATTCCTTCAGTAATCGGCACGTTTCCGCCAAATGTGCTTCCTGAAGAAATTCTCAGCGAAGATCCCGAACGACCGTGTGCATTGCTCGTCTGCGGGTCGAATCCGCTTCGTTCTTATGCAGATACTACGGCTTATGAAAAAGCATTTGCAAAACTCGGACTTGTTGTAACTATCGAAATCGCTATGACTGAAACGGCAGCTTTGTCTCATTATGTGCTGCCAGCTCGTTCAGGGTTTGAAAGCTGGGACGGAACGTTCTTTCCGCTGACTTTTCCTGAAATTTATTTTTCCATGCGTCAGCCGGTTGTCAAACCCGAAGGCGAAAGACTGGAATGCGGACAAATCGAAACACGAATTGCCAAAGCTGCCGGGTTAGTTCCGAAGATACCTGACTATCTTCTTCATGCGGCACAAACCGAAGACCTTTTCGGATATACAATGGCGTTGCTTTCCTTTATGCAAAAGAATCCGAAAAACATGAAGACTATGCCGTTCATATTGGCAGAGACACTCGGAACCTGTTACGATTCGGCTCATCTTGCCGCGCTTTGGGGAATTATGATGGCAATGCCGAAATCCGGCAGAAAAAATGCGGAACGCGCCGGTTTTGCAATGGGAAAATGGCTTGATGTGTTAAAGCAGCCGGAACGGATTATCCGTGCAATCAAAGCTGCTTTGAAATATCAGTCTTATGCTCCGTTTATGGCGCTGTCGCCTGAAATCCGTCAGAGTGAAACCATGTTTAATGCGCTTCTGAAACACCCGGAAGGAATGTGGATCGGAAAGCTCAATACTGAAAATAACATGGAGGAACTGAGAACCGAAGACGGAAAAATTCATTTGCATATCGCAGATATTGAAGAAAGGGTAAAAAAAATTGATGCCGAATCCGAAAGAAAAGCTCTTTTGCCGAATCCTGATTATCCTTTTATATTAAATGCGGGACGTCATAGCCGGAGAGTTGCAAACACGCTGATGAGAGACCCGGCTTGGTTAGAAAGCAAACGAGGCTGTTCGGCGGCAATTCATCCGGATGATGCCCTGTCATTGGGAATTGAAGACGGCGATAAAGTCCGGGTTACAACTGAAGCGGGTTCCGAAGAAACCGAAGCAGAAGTAACTCCTGATGTCAGAAAGGGACAAGTGCTGATTCCTCATGGTTTCGGGCTGGTTTATCAAGGGGAAAAATATGGCGCAAATGTCAACCGCCTGACAAAAAATACACACCGCGACCCACTGGGAACACCGCTTCATCGGTATGTACTTTGTCGAATCGAAAAAATATAAGAGGAAAACAGAAGTGTCGGTTTGCTTTCGCTTCGATACGTTTTAAAATCAAGGACGGAATATGACAATTTGAAAAAAATGCTGGTTTTGGTTGATGGTTCCGAACAATCCGTATAAACGGCTGCGTATGTAAAGGATTTTATCCCTGTTGATACGAAACCTCAAAGCCCTGTGGGAGAGTGCGGGGCTGGGGGAGATTTGAACCGTTGATTAAACTGATTATGCTGATTGCGCTGATGAAAATCAGAGTAATCATTAAAATCAGCTACAATCAAAGGTTCAGACAAGGATTTGACATGAGAGAAATAATTTTATATTGACAGGATTATTTTCAGCGCAAAGGAGAAAAAATATGAAAAAATATCAGGATTACAAAGCAAAACGTATGAAACAGTCTCCCGAATTTTGGAACGGCTACGGGAAAAGATTCCAAGTTTTCAAGCTGGGAATTTTGCTGAAACAGGCAAGGCAGGTTGCGGGATTGACGCAGGAGCAGATCGCGGACAAGCTCAGTCTGTCCAAGTCACTGATTTCAAGAATGGAAAATGATGCACCGGATGTAAGGCTGACACATCTTGAAAGGTTTGCTGAGACTTTGGGTAAGAAGCTTTATGTGGTATTGGATTAGAGAAAATCCGCAGCCCCCATCACATTAGCTGTTTCACGGCAGGGATTTTAAAATTTATATATTTGAATTTTAATCAAATAAGGAATTATTGAAATGACACTGAACCAAATCCTTGAGTCTGCTGAAAAATTATCCTACGATCAGATTGATCTGCTTATCGGGGTCTTATACAAGCGTCAGATCGAAGCAAGACGGGATGAGATTGCCCGGAATGCGCGTGAAGCGATTGAGTCGTTTCACAGAGGAGAGTTGAAAACAGAAAGCGCTGATGAATTAATCATGCGGCTTCATGCCTGTCCCGAATCGGAAGACGAATGATGCTTCTGAAATCATCTCCGCAATTTGAGAAGGCATATCGGAAGTTTATACGCCGTTATCCTCATTCACAGCATAAAATAGACGAAACAATACTCCTAATGGAAAGCGATATAAATTCTCCGTTGCTTCATACTCATAAATTAAGCGGGAAACTGCGGGGATTATCAGCTTGTTCATGCGGTTATGATTGCCGGATAATTTTTTCAATCAAGCAAGACAAAGAAACAGGCAAAGAGTTCCTCCTCCTGATTGATATAGGAACGCATGACGAAGTGTATTAAGATGCCTGACTTGAAATCACAGCAGAATGACATCCGAAAAGCCAAAGAATATTGGCAGGATTACAGGAGAAGAAAAAATGAGTCAGTTATCCCGATCATATCATGATGAATTGCTGAAAGACCTGACAGACCCGCAGGAAGCGTCAGCTTATCTGAATGCGGCACTTGAGGAAGGTTCTTTTGAACTGTTTCTGATAGCACTGAGGAATATTGCCGAAGCCCGGAATCTGAAAAAACATGATGAAAATATATTGTTTTCCGATCTGATTCATATATTGGATAATGCAGGCTTGAGATTTATGCCGAATCATGCCTGAAAAAACGCATACCCGGATTGAAATCCGCACCCCTCATCACAAAAGGATAATTTAAAATGATTCAAGACAAAATCGAAAACTTAGACGACAAAACAGCAATTCATATTCTTCAGGTAATTTCTAAAAGCCTGATGAGAAGCGGAACGTTTGAAACCTCCGGTACGCCGGATATGGCAAATGCCCTGCAATCGGCGTTTGATGTTTCCAAACCGGCGGAAAAAGCATCGGAAGGTGATATTGCCCGCCTTGCGCTTCAATTGCTGTCTGACGATCCGAAATATCTGCCAAACATTTCAGCGTTGATGACAGGTTCAAATAACCAAAAATTTGCAACGGATTGGGGGAACAATCAGCATTGTTATCAGTGTGCTTGTTATCTTGCAAACCCGGTTCAAAATTGAAAAAGACAAAAAAGGCAATATTTCATGGCGTGTTGAAAAGAAATCGTCATCGGACGGTTTTTTAAAGCCGCTTATTGAAAAATTGCTGAGTTATCTGTAATATCAAATCTGAATCATAACTCGTTGAAATATTGAAGGGAGAGAGTATGACAATTCAAAAAAAATTGTTGGTACTGGTTGACGGTTCGGAACGATCCA
>DYRC01000079.1:11445-13709 GCA_020718925.1 Desulfonema limicola | reverse complement strand
GCCAAGTGTGATCTCAACGGCAAGATCAGGCGGACCGTCCAGATAATATGAATGCAGATTTTTCATCCGGTTACGATTGATGAAAATAAGATCGGGAGTAAATCCGTTCTCTCCCAGACGGATCACAAAATCCCGCCCTAACATCTGTCCCTGATGACTTATCCAAGTAAAGTGATGTAAACCATGCGAAAGCAGGCTGTTAATCCGGCGATGCTCCGATGAAGAATAGGGTCCGGCGGGTTCGGGTTCATAGTTCCATTCCGTCTTATCAGCCCACTCAGTCCATTCGGAATAAGTCTGAGGCACAGGGCTGGGATTGAATGCCTGAATCACAGCGTTCTGCCACAACTCTTTCTGAGCCATCGGCAGCAACATATCTGGTCCGTAGTCCTGAAGCAGATACCACAGCATCCGGCGGCTTCCTTTAAGCGTACTGATTATCAACTGCTCTTCGATCAGCTCAAGTTTGTTTTCCGGTGTGGTATCCAGCCAGATATCAATCGGGTCTTTTTCATCTGTATTGTGAGTCTGCATATTTCACCTCATTCAATGGAAATACCGAGTTGTTTCAGTTTGTCTGCAAGCATAGCGGCGCGCTGCCGTTCTGCGATGAGTTGCAATCCGATCTGTTCGGCACGCTGACGTTCTTTTGCTGCTTTCTTTTTTTCGGATTCAGCGCGTTTGCGTTCCAGTGCTGCTTTCTTCTTTTCGGATTGAGCTCTCTGCCGCTCTGATTCTGCTGTTTTTTCAGCTTTCAGCGCTTTCATTTTAACCTCCTGATGAAACGGCAGAACATAACCCTGATAAACCTCATCCTCTGTCAGTTTCTCAAGCGATGGCTGTTCATACAAATCCCTGATTCTGAACTGAAAACCGGGCAGGACTTCGGAGCGGATAATATCTTTTCTCACCGGCTTTATCTTCTGATATTTTCCCTTCTCATTCAGACGGTAAAAAGCTGTTTCCAGCCCTCTGGCATCAAGAATGTAATATTCCCTGACGCCCACGCCCTGATATTCTTTTTTCTTGTCAACCGTATCGCGTTTTATCTCATCCGGTGCGGAATAAGACAGAGATTCTATGCACAGATCGAAGATTCCGTCAAAATTGCAGTCTGTCAGATGCAGCATCACAGGATTGTTATTCAGAACGATTGCCATATCCGGTTTGCGGACAGAATCATCTTCAGGCAGTTCAAGACGGAAACCTATTTCCAATCCCGTCATTTCGGCAATCGGATGAACCGTGAGAAATTGGTCTGCAAGTTTCATAAACCATTTATACATCAGATAACTCTTATGATCCGCCATAGGTTTTTCCTCCAGACGCCCGTTTTTCCACTCGTAGTTGAAATCAGGATGATGATAGTATTTTTCCCAGTATTCCTCTTCGGAGACATAACGCCCGTCTTCGGATACGTTTTCATCTCTGATATGAACCGGATCGTCATATTTTTTATCAAGCATCTGAAACGTCTGCATAATTCACCTCTTTCTCCCGGTTAGGATATTCTCTTTTATCATTCTCCGGCAGCACAAAGTACCTGTTTTACCAATTGGGAATCATATCGGATTCCGGCATTCACGGCTTTCTGAACAAAAGGCTTTATCGCGGGAATGATTCCGAGCCTTTTGGCTCTTCCCAATATTCCGAGAACTCCGGTAACCTTCAGCCCCACTGCCAAAGCCGCTCTTCTGCCCTTCCATTCATCAATACACACCCGCAAAATGCCCTGCTCCGAAGCCAACTGAATTACCGCCGCTTCTCCGCGATCCAAAGAAATCACTGCCAACGGCGAAAGATTTCTTTTCAACGGCAAAACCTTCAGCCATGACGGCGAAATCTGAGAATATCCTGCCTGCACACCTTCGTCAAGTTCATCACGAACCTCCTGAGGACATACAAAACAGAAAGGCATATCTCCGACAATGTCAAGCGCATCAATCCTTGCCAGAGTAATCAGCGGACCCGTATTTATTACAACAGATTCATTCATAATTCATAAACTCAATTTCGGATTCGGCATCTTCCGGGCGCAAATTGCTGACAGATACGCCGATACGGGGAAGAGATAAAAGAAAATCAACCCGTTTTTTACCGCACAATCTGGCAGCCAGCCCCGAAGAAAGCCGCCCCAGTTCATAAAGTTTGGCAGCCAGCAGAAAACGTGCTTCCGAATTGAATTCATCTCTTGATAATCCGGTATTCAGTAAAACATCATCATTATATTCAAGCGTCAATACATAACTCATCTGCGAATCTCC
>DYRC01000079.1:8126-11345 GCA_020718925.1 Desulfonema limicola | reverse complement strand
GTAAAACATCATCATTATATTCAAGCGTCAATACATAACTCATCTGCGAATCTCCATTTTTTAAGGCAGCAAAACAAAAGTTGAAAATCCTGATTCAGATAAAAAAAATTTTCGGCAGGGGGGAAGCCCCTGCCCCCGAAGAATCAAAAGCTTCAAATCATCAAAGAATCGAAGCTTCAAAGTTGTCCTTACCGAACGGGCAAGACGAGGTAGGCGTAATTTTTATCGCCGTACTGTACTTGTCCGTAGCCCATATTTAGGTCCCACGCGTAGGCAGGATCGTCAACGAGGGGAGTAGCCGAACAATAGCCGCCAGAATACAGATTATCAAAGGGATTACCCGCAGTCCACTGACCTGTTCCTACAGTATCTGACAAAGCCGGATTGGCATAACCGTAATGAATCAGACTCTGAAGTTCCCTCAGATTCGGCAGACGCCAGTCGGTATATCCGCAATTTTTTCCGGCAAACGGTGCGGTTCCGGCATTCAACGCCGTAATAAGAGCTACAGCATTCGACCATTTTACGCTACCATTCCCCGTACCGTCAGGATTATAACCTACTGTTGCCGCAAGATTCGCATCTTTCAGCCACATCCGCCCTGTAAGATTGTCTGTTACTGTACAGCCCGCATTTACCGTAAAACGCGGATTCGGAAAGTTCACCCCGGTTGTATCAGCCGTAGCACCGGTCTTGGGAATAAACGCACGCGTACCTATCAGGTTATAAACCTCATCCAGAGTATGACCCGTTCCCGCAATCGGTCCCGCTGTCGGCCCCGCAAAAGATGTGCGCTTTGTTCCGGCTGTTCCGTTCAGAAGACGCTGATAGATGTCTTCCAAGGTGAACATCGCACTTGCCGGATCGGTCGGCGCAGCCGTCTGATCCAAATTCCCCGCAAAAGCCGGCGTCATTGCCAGAACCGCAAACACCGCTGCCATTACCGTTGCAAAAACTGATTTTCTCATGCTGTTACCTCCTGTTTTTTTGTGTTTTTCAGGAATATCAAAATGACACAAACAAGTCAATCGGTTAAAGCGCAGGATGATTCTGATTTGACATACCGGATAAAGCATAGTAAAAATGTCATATTTTCAAGGAGAATTTTATGGGCGCAATTTCAAATCATAAATCTGTTTTGCATCAGGGCAGGGTTTTTTCACTGACCCGCGAAAATATCACGCTGGACAACGGCGCAACCATTGATATTGACATTATCCGGCATCCGGGCGCATCGGCGATTGTTCCGGTGTCTGATGATAACAAGGTCGTCCTGATCAAGCAATACCGCCATGCTGTCGGCGGCTATATATGGGAAATTCCCGCAGGAACGCTCAATCCGCAGGAAAGCCCGCTTGCCTGCGCTAATCGGGAATTAATTGAAGAAACGGGATTTTCAGCGCGGAATTGGCAAAAGCTGGGGGAAATCACGCCGGTTCCCGGATATTCTGATGAACGTATTCATCTGTTTTTGGCAAAAGAGCTTTCACCCGCCGAGCAGAAGCTTGACCATGATGAAATGCTGAATGTTCATCATGTCCCGTTTGAAGAAGCGATAGAGATGATTCATAGCGGAAAAATTCAGGACGCCAAAAGCATCACCGGGCTGATGATGGCGTATTACCCCTCCCCCGACCCCTCCCCGGAACGGAGAGGGGAGAGTTGCTGATTGCTCCCCCTTCCCTTTCAGGGAAGGGGGTTGGGGGGTTAGGTTAAATAAAGGAGATAAAGCATGTCTGTTGAATCCGTAATCATTGAAATGGCAAAAGCAGCCCGTGCTGCTGCGGTACAAATCGCAAAATGTCCTTCACAGAAAAAAGATGAAGTTCTGCTGGCAATTGCCGACAAACTTGAAGCAGAATCTCAGCGCATCAAAGCAGAAAATCAGAAAGACGTTGAGCGGGCAAAAGAAATGGGGCTTACGTCTGCTATGATTGACCGGCTGACGGTCAAAGACGCCACCATCAAATCTATGGCTGATGGGCTTAGAGAAGTGGTGCAGTTGGAAGATCCGGTCGGCGCAGTTACCAAAACATGGAAACGCCCCAACGGTCTGCAAGTATCCAAAATGCGGATTCCGTTGGGTGTGATCGGCATGATTTACGAATCCCGCCCCAATGTTACGATTGATGCTGCCGGACTTTGCTTCAAAGCCGGAAATGCGGTGATTCTTCGCGGCGGCTCAGAAGCCATTCAATCCAATCAGGTTCTTGCTGATATTATCAGCGCTGTTTTGAAAGAAAAAGGATTGCCGGAAAAAGCCGTTCAGCTTGTGCCGATTCGGGATCGGGAGGCGGTGAATATTCTGCTTGCTCAGGAAGAATATATTGATCTGATTATTCCCAGAGGCGGCGAGGGCTTGATCCGCTTTGTGGTGGAGCATTCCAAAATTCCGGTACTCAAGCATTACAAAGGCGTGTGCCACATTTTTGTGGATGAAAGCGCTGATTTTGCTATGGCAGAAACCATCTGCCTCAATGCCAAAGTTCAGCGCCCCGGTGTCTGTAATGCAATGGAAACCATGCTGGTTCACAAATCCGCTGCCCAACAATTTTTGCCGCGTATGGCAAAACGCTTTTTTGAAGCAAAAGTCGAATTGCGCGGCTGTCCTGAAACCTGCCGCATAGTATCTGAAGCAAAGCCGGCGGTTGAAGAAGATTGGTCCGCAGAATATCTTGATCTGATTCTGGCGGTCAGAGTGGTGGAAAGCATGGATGAGGCTTTGGCGCATATTGCCAAGTACAGTTCCAATCATACCGAAGCTATTGTAACCTCAGATTATGAACGGGCAAGCCGCTTTGTTCGGGAAGCGGATTCCTCGGTAGTTCTGGTGAATGCCTCGACCCGCTTCAATGACGGCGGACAACTCGGTCTTGGCGCGGAAATCGGCATCAGCACGTCAAAGCTTCACGCGTTCGGTCCGATGGGCTTGGAAGAATTGACCACGACCAAGTTTGTGGTACTTGGGAATGGACAGATACGGAACTGAGAATAACAATGCAAAATTAAAAATGCAAAGTGCAAAGTGATTGGATAGTGTTTACTTATTTTCCACTTAACACTTTGCACTTAACACTGCTTTTTTTAAGGAGGGAGTTATGGGAAAAAGAATATTTCTGATGTGTATATTGATGATTCTGATGTTCGGACCTCAGCTTGCTGACGCCGGTGTGCTGACAATTCAGCCTTCTGCGCCGACGGTTGAGGTATCCAGCAGAA
>DYRC01000079.1:4898-8026 GCA_020718925.1 Desulfonema limicola | reverse complement strand
GCCGGTGTGCTGACAATTCAGCCTTCTGCGCCGACGGTTGAGGTATCCAGCAGAACGGATTTAACCGTATCAGGGGCAAGCGGCTATGTAACATGGCAGGCTGTGAAAGGAACGATTCAGGGGACGGGGCAAACTGTTGCCTATATCGCGCCGATGAATGCCGGATCAGACTCGGTGGCAGTCATGGATACCGGCGGGAATATGGCGACGATCACTATCTCAGTCGTTCCTAAAAATGATAAAGCCATGCCGTTTGTCAGAGAAAATGCAAACTGGCAGACCTATATCAATCGGAATGAAATTCGCAGCATGAGCTATTCGGATGATGGAAAATTTTTCTGGGCTGCCACAAACGGCGGCATTGAAAAACGCAATGCTCAGACCGGCGAATTGGTGAAAGTTTATACACGGATAGACGGACTGCCCAGCGTATCTGTCAATGCCGTGTTATCTGATTTCAGCGGCGGACTTTGGGCAGGCACAGATGCGGGGCTTTTTCACCTCAAAGCTGATGGATCGCGTCAGATATTTGATATAAGTAATTCTGTTTTGCCGAATAACAAAGTTAATGCTCTGTTATCAGATGGTTATGGCGGGTTATGGGTAGGAACCGGCAAAGGACTGGCGCGTCTTAAAACAGATAATTCATGGGAGATATTTTCTTCCGCTAATTCCGATCTTCCGGTGGATACGATTTACACGCTTCAATCAGACGGGAAGCGGGGGCTGTGGGTAGGAACCGGGGGAGGAATTGCACATCTCAAATCTGATAACAACTGGGAAATTCCCAACTCAACCCAAAGCCTGCTGTTTAATGCGGTGTATGCCATTGCTTCGGATCCCGCAGGCGGATTGTGGGCAGGAAACGGTTCGGGAAGCGGCATCTCTCATCTCAAATCTGACGGCAAATGGGAATATTTTGACAGTAAAAACAGCTTATTACCGACTGAACCTGTTCGTTGTATTCAGACAGATATTAACAGTGTATGGATCGGAACAGACGGCGGCGGATTGGCGCATCTGAATACAGATGGGAGTGTTGAATCGTGGACTATTGAAAATGCCGATTTGCCGGATAACCATATCAGTGCGTTGCTGATTGCCGGAAATGACGGCGTTTGGGTAGGAACAACAAACGGGCTTGCCCGGGTTCATGCGGACGGCTCATCTCAATTAATGAATCAGGAAAATCCCACGCTCCCGGGCAATATCGTCTATTCCATCGAATCTGATGACAGCGGCGGAATCTGGGTCGGGACAGATAAGGGCGTAGCGCATTGTGATGCGGCTGGTTTATGGACGGTGTATTCCAAAAGCAATTCAAAACTTCCGAACAACACGGTCTATGCGCTGATTTCAGACAGCAGCAGCGGGGTATGGATCGGCACTGCCGGAGGACTCGCGCATCTCAAATCCGATAAGTCTTGGGAAATATTTACCATAGATAACTCGAAAATTCCGGGCAATATTGTATATGCGCTTGAATCTGACGGGCGCAAAGGGGTGTGGATCGGCGTGGGGCGGATATTTCTGACCGGAGGCGGACTGGCGCATATCCGATCCGATGGCTCGTGGGAAATTATCAGCCAATCTGCTTCCAATCCGCTCGCAACAACTCAGACTAGCAGCGGATTACCGGATAATTCCGTAAAATCATTATATCTGGATAGTACGCGCGGATTGTGGATCGGAACAGAGGGCGGGGGATTGGCATATCGCCGCTCTACCGGCGTTTATGATCTGTTCGACAAAGCCTCCGGTCTGCCAAGCAATATGGTGTTATCTTTGTTTGCAGACGGATTGGGCGGAATGTGGATCGGGACAGACAACGGACTCGCGCATCGGTCTCAGGATGGCGATTTTGAAGCATTTGATAAAATCAATTCAGGTCTGCCGAACAATAGCGTCAAAACCTTGTCCGCAGATAGTTACAGCGGAATCTGGGTCGGAACTTCCGCAGGACTGGCTTATTATTACACAAATAAATCATGGGATCTGTTTGACACAAAAAACTCCGGACTTCCCAATGCGTCAATCAATGCGCTGCTGCCCGATACCACCGGCGGAATATGGATCGGCACAAACAACGGATTGACACATTTAAGTTTTTCGGAAAAATCTCTGCTGTCACCAAACATTCAGGATCAGACCGTCAGAACTTATCTGGCTTCCGGCGCACGGGCAGCGATTATTGTTCAGCCCAGAGGTTCAGAAGATGACCGTCAGAACGCGATGTTTCAGCAGATGGCGGGCTATGCGTATAAAACCCTGAAAGACCGGGGATATGATAACAAAGAGATTTATTTTCTGTCTCACAGACCGGATGTTGACGTAAGCAGCGATGGTATTGCGGATTACAGTGCGGTGGACGGACCCGTAACGCAGTCTGATGCGGCAGCCGGAATCAAAGCCCGCGACATCACCGTATCTGATATTCGCGCCGGATTTGACTGGGCGGTGGGCAAGGGCAAACTGGATCAGCCGTTGGTGTTTATTTTTATCGGTCAGGCAACCGGCGAAGCATTCAAACTGAGTCCGTTCGGGGATATGCTGAGTACTTCGGATATTAATTCCATGATTGATCAGTATCAGAAATCTCTGGCAAATAAAGTGATTGCCGTATTTGAATCATCGTATTCCGGCAAACTGATGAGCAAACTGATCGGGCAGAATCGGATTCTGATTGCAAGCGCAAATGAAAATCCGGCATATTATGATGATATGGGCTTTATTTCATTTAATAATTTCTTCTTCAATGCCCTGCATGACGGAAAAAATTTTTACGATGCGTTTCAACAGGCATCAACTCAGTTGTCCGCATTGAAAACGCCGTTCAGCAGCCAAAGTCCGCAGTTGGATGATACCGGAGACGGACGATTCACCTCCGGAGATGGCAGCGTTGCAAAAACATTCTGCTTGAATAGCTGTTTTGATTATCCTTTGGGCAAGGTAACCTTGGAGCCGCAGGGCGGCGGTTCTGTCAATCTGGGGCAGAGTGTGCCGCTTTCGATAAAAGCACAGGCTACGGGCAGTACCAGTATTCAGCATGTGTGGGCAGTGGTCATGGGACCTGAAAGCGCGAAAAAACGCGATCTTCAAGGCTCTCCCATAACGCCGTCTCCGGTGGT
>DYRC01000079.1:0-4798 GCA_020718925.1 Desulfonema limicola | reverse complement strand
TATGTGCGGCTCAGAATGCCCGGAGTCAGTGATTTGTTCGTATGCACAAATCTGAATACTGCCGCTGCTTTTAACGGGCGGACGCTTCCCGAATGGAAGGGCGGCGAAACCGTACTGGATATCAAAATTACCTCTGCGGTGCCAAGAGGTGAGTACAGCGTTGATCTGATTTATGTGCCGACCGGCGTTGAGCCGCTTTCTCATCCTGAAGCGTGGGAAGTAGGGACTACGACGTTTAAAATAGCAACACCGCCTGCGGCAGCGCCTGTTCCGTCTCAGTCCGTGTATCATGTCGGAGATCAGTGCAAGGTAAGTCTGCCGACACTGCCGAGCGGGAAAAAACAGTATCCGGTGATGAAAATACCCGGCAGCGACAGCCTGTTTGTTTTCACCGCCTTAAATAAGGCAGTGGTATTTGATGGCAAAAACTTGCCTGAATGGACAGGCAGTGATATAATGCTGGATATAGCGATAAGCGCTCAGGTTCCCAAAGGAGAATATTCCCTGTATCTTCTGAGGCTTCCCAGCACAATTACAACGCCGCTGACCCGCACCGATCTGTGGGAAGTGGGGCAGTCATCTTTTAAGATAGAGTAATACCAAATCGACCTAACCCCCCGCCCCCCTTCCCTGAAAGGGAAGGGGGAGAGACATTATCGGTACTCCCCTCTCCTTTCAGGGGAGGGGCTGGGGGAGGGGTGAATCGGTAAAAACATTCATTCCCGCTTGTTTCTTCAAAAGCAGGCGGGAATCATTAAGTGAGGAAATCAGATTTATGCAGTTAAGCGAGTTAAAAGAGTCTCAACAGGCAACCGTCGTCAAGGTCGGAGGCAGCGGGGCATTGCGCCGCCGAATCCTTGAGATGGGAATCCTGAAAGGCACGGATCTTTATGTTGAAAAATACGCGCCTCTCAAAGACCCGATGGAATTGATTGTCAAAGGCTACCATATTTCTCTTCGGGTGGAAGAAGCGGCTCAGATATCCGTTGACAATGTAAAATAAAATCGTTCATAAAAAAAGCAATCTGTGATAAAGAGTTGCTTTAACCGATTAATGTAAGGAGGGAGCATGAGCATCAGAATAGGAATCAACGGCTTCGGAAGAATCGGACGGATCGTGTTTCGGGCAGCCTTAAAACATCCTGATATTGAGGTGGTTGCTATCAACGATCTCATGGATGCCAAGACGATGGCGCATCTTCTGAGCTATGATTCGGTGCATGGCAAGTCAGACGCCGAAATCGTGGCAGAAGAAGACGCTATCCGCGTGAACGGCAGACGGGTCGGCGTAAGCGCAGTCAAAGACCCGGCGCAATTAGGCTGGAAAGACCTTGAGGTGGATATTGTTGCGGAATGTACCGGGCTGTTCACAGAGGCGGCGACCGCTTCCAAGCATCTGTCCGCAGGCGCAAGAAAGGTCATTATTTCCGCGCCTGCCAAAAGTCCGGATATTACGATTGTCATGGGCGTTAATTCCAGCAGCTATGATCCGCGCAAGCATCACATTATCTCAAATGCCTCAT
This sequence comes from Desulfonema limicola, assembly GCA_020718925.1. GTDB lineage: Bacteria > Desulfobacterota > Desulfobacteria > Desulfobacterales > DYRC01 > DYRC01. The sequence goes on along the minus strand of DYRC01000079.1, from coordinate 3,275 downwards.
GCACCACCAACTGCCTTGCGCCGGTGGCAAAAGTCCTGCTTGAAAATTTCGGCATCCGCTGCGGATTGATGACGACCGTGCATTCATACACCGGAGATCAGCGGCTGTTGGATTTTCCGCACAAAGACCTGCGCCGGGCAAGAGCGGCAAATCTGTCCATGATACCCACCACCACCGGCGCGGCAAAAGCGGTTGCACTGGTTCTGCCGGAACTGTCCGGAAAATTGAACGGGCTGGCAATCCGCGTTCCCACGCCGAATGTGTCCATAGTTGATCTTGTCGTTACAATTGAAAAATCCGGCGTTACCGTGTCAGATGTCAACGCCGCCTTGAAAAAAGCATCTGAAGGCGAACTGGCGGGAATTTTGGGATATAGCGAACTTCCGCTCGTGTCTTCGGATTTCAACGGCTGTCCTTTGTCTTCAATTGTGGACGCAGAAACGACTTATGTTGTGGATAATATGGTCAAAGTGCTTTCATGGTATGACAATGAAATGGGCTATTCAACCCGGATGGTGGATTTGGCAGCCATGATTGGAACGCAGTTGTAAGTGAGAAATGAGAAGTGAGAAGTGAGAAGTGAGAAATGGGGGAATGATGGAGCGAAAGCCGCTGATTGCCGGAAATTGGAAGATGTATAAGACCAGCGCCGAGGCTGCTGAAACTGCCAAAGCCTTGTTGAACCTCGTTGCGGATGTCAGAGACGTTGACATGATGATTGCGCCGCCGTTCACTGCGCTGGCTGCTGTGTCGGAGGTTGTTAAGAACAGCAATGTCGGATTGGGCGCTCAGAATTTTTTTTGGGAAAAAGAAGGGGCGTATACCGGCGAAGTATCTGCCCCGATGCTGGTGTCCGCCGGATGCCGGTATGTGATTATCGGGCATTCGGAGCGGCGTCAGTATTTTGGGGAAACGGATGAGCGTGTTAACAAAAAAATCAGAGCCGCGCTTCAGGCAGGACTGATTCCGGTGTTTTGCGTGGGAGAATCTGATTCAGAGCGGGAATCTGAAAAAACATTTTATGTGCTTGACAAACAGGTTCAAAATGGGTTAAAAGATTTTTCTTCAGATGATTTGACATCTCTGGTGATTGCTTATGAGCCGGTATGGGCAATCGGAACCGGAAAAACAGCCAGCAGCATTCAGGCGCAGGAAGTTCATGCGTTTTTGCGGACGCTGATTGAAAAAAAGTTTGAAAACCCGCTTGCCAATTCGCTCAGAATTTTGTATGGTGGGAGCGTCAAATCGGATAATATTGCCGAACTGATGGCAATGCCTGATGTGGATGGCGCGTTGGTCGGGGGCGCAAGTCTGAAGGCTGAAAGTTTTGCCCGGATTTGTCGGTTTTAAGAAATAATTTCTTAGGAAAATGGATATTCAATGACAGTATTGTTGGTTATCATTCATGTAATTGTCTGTATCGCGCTGATTATGATTGTATTGCTGCAAACCGGAAAAGGCGCGGATATGGGGGCTGCTTTCGGAACCGGATCAAGTCAGACCCTGTTCGGAAGCGGCGGCGCGTCAACATTTCTGAGCAAAGCAACAACGGGCGCAGCGATTGTGTTTATGCTGACCTCGTTTTTATTGGCATATATCTCCGGTCAACGGTTGAGCAGTTCATCCATTATCCGGGATAAAGCCCCGATTGAACAAAAACAGGGCGCGTCAGAGCAGGGAACACCTCAACCCGGAGCGGAAAAACCCGCGCCTGAAAAAGAGAATAAGTAAATGAATTGTGCCGAAGTGGTGGAATTGGCAGACACGCTATCTTGAGGGGGTAGTGGGAGCACCCGTGCCGGTTCAAATCCGGCCTTCGGCACCATATCAAACATAAAAGCCGTAATCTCTGAAAAGAGGTTGCGGCTTTTGTAGTTTATCTGATATAAAATCGGATTTATGTTAAAAAGAGCTATGAACATAAAAATTACGGTATCTTGTCTCTTATCTTTGTGGATTTTGGGATGCGCGACACCCCGTCCTCCGGCAAGACCTGAAAATCTGTGCAGCATCTTCGGGGAAAAGCCGGAATGGTATCAGGATGCTCAGGCTTCCCAAAAAAGATGGGGCATTCCGATTCCGGTGATGATGGCGATCATGTATCAGGAATCCACATTTAATGCGGATGCCAGACCGCCGCGCACGTCCTGTCTTTTTTTCTTTCCGGGACCATACCCGTCTTCGGCTTACGGATATTCGCAGGCGTTGGATGGAACATGGGAAAACTATCAGCGTGATACCGGCAGCAGAGGCGCGGATCGGGATGATTTTCATGATGCGATTGATTTTATCGGCTGGTATTGCTATCTGAGTTTTTCAAAGAGCGGCATTGCCGGAAATGATCCGTATAAATTGTATCTTGCCTATCACGAAGGACACAGCGGATTCAACCGCCAGACGTATCGGAACAAAGCTTGGCTGATGAATGCCGCCGGTCGTGTCGAAGAGCGGGCAAAACGATATGCGGGACAGCTTGCCTATTGTGAAAAAAGATAAACTTAACAGGAGGATATTTTCATGCTTAACCCTGACACAACAGTATTGGTGGTGATTGATGTTCAAGGCAAATTGGCGCAGCTTATGTATGCCAAAGAAACTCTGTTTAAAAGCCTTGAAAACATGATTAAATCTGCAAAAGTGCTGAAAATCCCCATTATCTGGATGGAGCAGATCCCTGAAAATCTGGGTTCCACGCTCCCTGAATTGGCACAACTGATGAGCGATATGACGCCCATTGCAAAATACACTTTCAGTTGCTGCGGCAATGAATCCTTTACGGAGCGTTTTAAAGCAATTAATCGCAAACAGGTATTGGTCTGCGGCATTGAAAGCCATATCTGCGTATATCAGACCGCTGCGGATTTGCTGAAAATGGGAAATGAGGTTTATGTGCTTTGCGATTGTGTGTCATCAAGAACGCCTGAAAACAAGCAGTTGGGCATAGACAGAATGAAAGATGCCGGAGCAATTCCGACCGGCGTTGAAATGGCATTGTTTGAAATGCTCAAGGCTGCCAAAGGACCGCAATTCAAAGAGATCGTAAAGCTCATTAAATAATACAGAAAATAGGCATTCACGAATGCGTCATTCATAGACAAATTCGGCAAATGCTGAACTTGTCCCTGTATTCCCGCGGGGACAAGTCCGTATATTTTTTAAACAGACGCTGAAACGTACTGTATGCTGCAAATACGCCAGAGTCATAAGCGATAAAGGTGATTTTATCTATTCTCCTGTTGTCATTTATGTCTATTTTGTTCCGGTTTTGTAAAACC
>DYRC01000078.1 GCA_020718925.1 Desulfonema limicola | reverse complement strand
ATTAAACAACCGGTCTCGGCAGCACCTTAGCTCTCTCCGCAATCTCAGGAACTTTATGCTCCCACTCAATTGCCATAAGATGAACTCCGGCAACGCCCTTCATGGTTTTAAATTCCTCAATCTGCTCCAAAGCAATCTTAATGCCTTCTTCGGACGCCTGATCTTTGGGAACTCCCTTGAGACGCTTGATGATCTCATCAGGAACATCCATTCCCGGAACTTTGTTTTTCATGTAATTCGCCATGCCGACATTCTTCATCGGCGTTACTCCGGCAAGAATGTAGCATTTCTCAGTCAGCCCCATATCAACGGACTGACGGATCCATTCCCTGAACTTGGGCATGTTGTAGATGCACTGGGTCTGGATGAAATCCGCGCCAGCGGCAACTTTCTTCGCAAGACGGTGAACCCGGAAATCACACGGTTCGGCAAAAGGATTTTCTGCCGCGCCGATGAACATTTTCGGAGCGCCCTGAAGCTCGAAGCCGGTCAGCATTTTACCTTCATCACGCATCTTTTTCACTATCTGAATCAGCTGCATGGAGTCAACATCAAACACACCCATCGCAGTCGGATGATCCCCGAATTTCGGATGATCGCCGGACAGACAGAGCATATTTCTGATGCCGTGAGCATACGCGCCTAAAACATCGGCTTGAATGGCAAGACGGTTTCTGTCCCGGCATACCATCTGAAAATTCGGCTCAAGTCCTTCCTGAATCAGAATGAGACTGGCTGCCCAGCTTGACATACGCACAACCGCGGTCTGGTTGTCCGTGATATTGACCGAATCCACATGTCCTTTCAGAAAAGCGGCTTTGTGTCTGACTTCATGGGTATCAGCACCGCGCGGAGGACCGAGTTCGCCCGTGAATGCAAAATGACCTGCCTTCAGAACTTTTTCCAGATTGCTTCCCGATTTCAGTTCCATTGTCCGCACCTCCTATCCCTTTTCCGGTTTCTTGTATCCGGGCTGAATCACAGTCCTCGGAACCTGATTTTTCCAATCCTGCGGCGGAACAATAGCCATCATCGAGTCAAGCCGTCCCTGCCCTTTCAGCCGTTCGTAAATCAGATACCACGCGCAGGGCTGATCATTGCTGATCTCGCACGCGCCTTTGTTCGTGCCGCCGCAGGGTCCGTTGTAAAGCCCTTTGGAACACATCGTAACCGGACAGATTCCGCCGGTCAGTCCCAGTACGCAGCTCCCGCATGAGCGGCATCTTTCCTCATACCAGCCCACTGTCTGATTCACGCCGATAAACGTGGTATCCACTGCCGGAAATACCGGAATTTTGGGATATTTTTCAGCCAGAAACTGGATGCCTGCGCCGCAAGCCATAGACAGAATCGCTTCGTATTCTCCGACTTTTGAATCCAGCACATCCATATATTCGCGGTCGCACTGTCTTTCTACGGTGAATGCGCCGAGTTCGAGCGGGTTGTTATCTAATTTTCTTGCCATATCCAATTCGGCATTGAGAACATCCACTTCTTTCTCTCCGCCTGCAAGACATACGGCAACGCAGGTTCCGCATCCGAGCGTCAGAACTTTTTTGTAGTTCTTCAGCATGGTCTTTATTTCTTCAAAGGGTTTCCTTTGGGCTACGATCATTGTTCCTCCTCCTATTCTTCCGCCTGTTCAGGATGAAAGACATTGACATTTTTCAAGTCATCGTGCAGATATTCCCGTTCTTTGGGACCGAGAATACCTAAAGAAAGACAAATCAGTGTCCACAAATGAACCACGCCATATCCGGCACCGTAATGCTCGCTGAGTTCATGAATCTGGGCATGACAGTTATGACACCCGGCAATGCAGTAATCCGCTTTGGTTTCCTGAATCTGCCCGTCTTTCAGCTTGCCATATTGCAGACGTTCTTCTTTATAACCGGATTGGAGAAAACCGCCGCCGCCGCCGCAGCAATAGTTGTTTGACCGGTTGGGCTGCATATCAATAAAATTCTCTTCTCCGACTATGGATTTGACCACAAACCGCAGGTCTTCGGCAATCGGATCTCCGTAGCTTTTTCGGACAATCTGACACGGATCCTGAACCGTGAACTTGATTTTAAGGTCTTTGTTCCAGTCGGAATTGACTTTCAGCTTGCCTTCCCGAATCCACTTGGCATAATATTCATAGATATTCTTAACTTCAAATTTGTGAGCAACGTTGAACTTTTTCAGTCCTGCCAGGACCGAGAATGTTACATGCCCTCACTCCGTATTCAGGTATGTCTTGCACCCGAGCTCATCCGCCTGATTGGCTGTGGTTTGGACAATATGTTTCCACGCATCGTTATCAGCAAGGAACATACAGTAATTTTCACCGCCCCATCCTTTGCTGCCGTAAGTCCAGTTTACGCCTGCAAGATGCAGAATCTTCCATAACGGAACCATTTCATCCGGTTCTGTTACCGGTTCTCTGGAATTCTGATTTAAGAAAAATTCCGCTCCCTGCTTGTCAATCGGCGCTTCCATCTCTGCAAATTCAGGCTGCGCTTCCCGATATTCTTCAAGAACATCGCCGACCACAAATGTGAAATCATCAGGCGAAGTCCCCATTGCGCTGCAGCTATCGTTCCTCAGCGCCATATCACATGATCCCATGATCCCTTTGGGACGGGTTTCTCTGGGCCAGCTATTCCGTATATTGAATACAAGCTGCGGAATATCGATTTTCATGGGGCAGACATAAATACACCGCTGGCACATGGTACACATCCACGACCAGGGGGTGCTGAGTAACTCCTCATCCATGCCCAGTGCCGCCATACGGAGCAGTTTTCTGGGATCCATGCCCTCCAGCCCTGTAGCCGGACACCCTGAGGAACATGCCCCGCAGGTCAGACACAGATTCAGATTGCCGCCCTCAGGCAAAAGCTCCATGACCTTATCTTTGAAAATACTTTTTTTCTTTCCACCGAGTTGAATCGCTTGTTCTGCCATATTTCCTCCGATATAAATCAAGAATCGGACTGAGATTGTATCTCCGATTCTCAATTCAGTTTATTTAAGGGGTTAGGTCCGAGTTTTCTGATGTGTTCGGTCATCTCTTTGGCATACGCCGCAAATGTGGGACCTTCACCTGAAGAAAGATTGTACATGCGTACTCTGTCTTCTTCAATCCCGACTTCCTTCAGCAACATCCGCACATAATCTACCCGTTCCCGGCACCTGAAATTTCCTTCATTATAATGGCATGTCCCTTCCAGACATCCGACGCAATAGACACCGTCCGCGCCTTTCTGGATAGCCCTAAGCATAAGCATGACATCCACTTTTCCCGTACAGGGAACTCTGATGATCTTTATATTTGCCGGATACTCCAGCCGCATGGAACCTGCCAGGTCCGCTGCCGAATATCCTCAATATTCACAACAAAACGCAATAATCGTTGGTTCGAAATCCGCCATGTTTCCTCCGATTCTTCCTGATTTAATTTGCCAGCAACGCATCAATTTTGCAGGTCAGTTGTTCATCTTCATAAAAACTGAGCTGAATTGCCTGCCGCGGGCAGACACATGCACATACGCCGCATCCGTGACACAGAGCTTCGTTAATCTCGATCACTTTTGTTTCCGGATTGAAGACCGGGACATTGAACGGACATGAGCGTACGCAGGTGAGGCATTTTACGCAATGATCCGTATCCACTTTTGCCGTGATTGCAGACAATTTTATGGCATCTTTTGCCAGAAAGGTAATGGCTCTGGATGCGGCTGCCTTAGCCTGAGCAATCGCTTCCGAAATCAGCTTGGGCGCGTGTGCGGTACCGCACAGGAAAACAGCTTCGGTCGGCATATCTACGGGACGGAGTTTGACATGCGCCTCGATAAAATATCCTTCGGGATTCCGATTCAGTTTCATCACCGAGCTGATGTCATCGGTGTTTTCTGCGGTCATGCCTGCGCTCAGTGTCAACAGGTCTGCGCTGATCTGAACCTTCTGTCCTAATATGTGATCTCTGACGCTTATCCGAATGCCATCTTCCGAACGCGTTACTTCCGGCGGCGTATCTTTGTCGAACCGGATGAAGATTACGCCCTGTTTTCTTGCTTCCGTATAATAATCTTCCAGAAGCCCGTAAGTACGGATATCCCGATACAGAATAAAAACATGGGTTTCAGGATTGAGTTTTTTGATGGACAGAGCATTTTTGATTGCACTCTGACAGCAGATTCTCGAACAGTTTTCATTTTCCTGATTCCGTGAACCGACACATTGAATCATGACCACGCAGGAAAGGTCGGCAGCGCCCTTGGATTCGAGCCTGTCGGTCAGATCGATCTGCGTGATGATCCGGGCATCTTCTCCGTAAAGATACTCTTTGGGCTTGTATTCTTTTGCTCCGGTTGCAACGACAATGACGCCGTGTTTGATCTCCTGCTTTTCGGAGCCTGTGCTTACTTCTGTGGCAAAATTGCCTTTGAATCCTTCAAAGTGAACAATCTTTGCATGGGTCAGAACCTTTATTTTTGCATTGGCATTGACTTCTGCAATCAGTTGTTTCAGATATGCCTGAATATCATCGCCTTCGATTGTGTGATGAAGTCTTCTCGACATTCCTCCGAGTTCGGATTCTTTTTCCACCAAAACCACTTCAAAGCCCTGATTTGCGATTCCTAATGCTGCATTCATACCGGCAACACCGCCGCCGATCACCATTGCCTGTTTGTTGATGGGGACGACTTTTTCATCAAAGGTTTTCAGGGTTGCTGCTCTTGCTACGGACATCCGCACAAGGTCTTTTGCTTTTAGGGTTGCAATCTCCGGGGTTGCGGAATGAATCCACGAATCCTGATTGCGGATATTTGCCATATCGAAAAGATACTTGTTCAGCCCGCATGCCTCAAGCGTTTCCATAAACATTGCCTCATGGGTTTTGGGACTGCAGGAGGCAACCACCACCCGGTTGAGTTTATGTTCGATGATCTTTTCTTTGATTTTATCCTGCGTATCCTGCGAGCAGGTAAAAAGATTGGAATCCGTAAAAACAACATGGGGAAGGGTTGCGGCATATTTCTGCACCGCAGGCACATCCACGATTCCGCCGATATTGATACCGCAGTTGCAGACAAATACGCCGATGCGCGGATTCTGTCCCGTAACATCTGTCTGATCCGGGACTTTTATCTTTTCGATATCCCTGCCCCTTGCTTCTGCAAGATGCGCTCCGGCTTCACAGGCTGCTGCACTGGCTTCGATAACGGAACCGGGAATATCTTTGGGACCCTGAAACACGCCGCAGGTATATATTCCGGGTTTGTTCGTCGCAACCGGTGCGAAGGAAGAGGTTTTTGCAAAGTTATACTGATTCAGATCAATCCCGAGACGCTGTGCAAGCTCCACAGAGGTCTTCGGAATCTGAAGCCCTACGGAGAGAACAACCATGCTGAAGATTTCTTCTATCATCTGTCCGGATTCATCGGCATATCTTACGGACAGATCGCCGGTTTCAGCAACCTGATTGACCGTATGAATCCTTGCTTTGACAAATTTGACACCGTCTTTGTATCTGGCACGGTTGTAATATTTTTCATAATCTTTGCCGAAAGTCCGCATGTCCATGTTGAAAATAACACAATCCAATTCACCGTGGATATGTTCTTTGGCAATCATTGCTTCTTTGATGGCATACATGCAGCAGACCGAAGAACAATATCCGTTGCCGGTTTTGTTCTTATCTCTGGACCCGATGCACTGAAACCATGCAATCCGTTTGGGTTCTTCTCTGTCCAAAGGACGCATGACATGCCCGAAATACGGACCCGATGCGCTCAGAATCCGTTCAAATTCCTCACTGGTAACCACATTCGGATATTTGCCGTATCCGAGATAATCCAGTTTGGACGGGTCATATCCCTCACTCCCCGAAGCCAGAATCACAGAGCCTACGGTCAGTTTGGTTTCCCGTTTCTGATCCGCATAATTGACTGCCTTTGCAATACACATATTTTCACAAAGACCGCATCCGATGCAGACTTCCGGGTCTATGGCAAAGGCAAGAGGAACTGACTGGGGATACTCGATATACGTTGCCCGTCTCAGATCCATGCCTTTGTTATAAGGGTTGACCGCAGTAACCGGACAGTGCCGAGCGCATTCGCCGCAGCCTGTACATTTTACCGGATCAATATAACGGGGATGATTTATCAGCGAAACTGTAAAATTACCCGGTTCCCCTTCAATACTTTGAACTTCGCTGGTAGTGATTAAATCAATGTTTGTGTGCCGGCCGACCTCGACCAGTTTGGGTGAAATCACTCACATGGCACAGTCATTGGTGGGAAAAGTCTTGTCCAACCGCGCCATCATACCGCCGATGCCGGTTGACTTATCCACCAGATAGACTTTATACTCCGAATTGGCAAGATCAAGAGAAGCCTGCATACCGGCAATACCAGCACCCACAACCATCACTGATCCACTTTTGTTTGCCATTTTTCCTCCCTTATTCAATTAAGAAGTGAGAAGTGAAAAGTGAGAAGTGAAAAGTAATTTCTCATTTCCTGATTTCTCATTTTTCTCATGTCTTATCACAGTGGTGAAAACACAGGAACTTTATTTTCCATGCCTTGAAATGCCACCATATTGTTCTTTTCCATATCGGCAAGCAGATTGGAAATCCGCATGAGTTCCAATCCGGTACGATCCCCGATGGCGCGCACAGAAGTGTATCCGGCTTGAATCGCCTCATAAATAAGGCTCTTATGAAATTCCCGCTTTAAAACATTATCCAGCTCGGTTTCATAAGACTGCTGATCCCATTTACGCCCGTACACATCCCCTTTGGTGGTGATTTTGACCTCTTTGCCGACAATCCAGCGCAGAATTTCACCGCTCAGGGTTCTTTCCGCTGCTTTCAGTTGGAGTTCGAGGGCTTTGGGATCCAATTTTCCCTGCTTTCTGACACTTTCAATCGTCGTATTGGCAATTTCGACAAACCGCTGTGCCTCTGCCGAGGATACCCACGCCAGATGAAGTCTGTCTCTGCCGATACCGGCAAGTTCAAGTAAATTCTGCGTCAGCCGAATCTTTTTTTCTGCCTGAATATTACCTTCCAGGTAATGACAATCGCCGATATGTCAGCCTGCCACCAGTACGCCGTCAGCGCCCTCTTTCAGTGCCTGAATAATAAACACCGGATCCACTCTTCCGGAACACATGACGCGCACGGTTCTCAGGTTCGGCGGATACTGCAACCGGGATACGCCTGCGAGATCCGCTCCCGCATAAGCACACCAATTACACAAAAATGCCGCGATGTTGGGTTCAAATGGTTCTGTCATAAAATATTTCTCCTTAAAGTTTATGCTGCCGCCGAAATTGCCGCCGCCGAAATTGTCGCCTCTATCTGCTGATTTCTGAAATGGAGCATATCAATCGTCTTCTGAGGACATGAAGAGGCGCACAGCCCGCAGCCTTTGCAGGATGCCGGAATGTTTTTCGCCCTGTATCCTTTTCCGGCAACTTCTTCGAGAACAATCGCACCGAATGGACAGATTTCCGCGCACAGCCCGCAGCCGATACAATGGTCCGTATTCACCTGCGATACCATCGGGGATATATCAATGGTGGCTTTTGCAAGAACAGTTGCCGCTCTTCCCGCGGCTGCCATTGCCTGAGCAATGCTTTCATCTAAAGGTTTGGGATAATGGGCAAGCCCGCAGATAAACAACCCGTCAGACGCAAATTCCACCGGTCTGAGCTTTGCATGTGCCTCCATAAAGAATTTTTCAGCATTCAACGGAACCTTGTAATACTCTGCAATACGGCTGTTATCAGCCGGCTCAATCGCAGTTGCCAGATTCACATAATCTGCCCCGATAAGCAGCGTTCTTTGCAGAATCGGATCAAAAACCTTTACGCTCAACTTATCGCCGTCAGGAGAAACAACCGGTTTGTTATCAAGAGAATAACGGATAAAAATGACTCCTTTTTCTCTTGCTTCTTTGTAGAGCAGTTCCCGCTCGCCATAAGTTCGGATATCTCTGTAAAGAATAAACACATTCATATCCGGGTGTTTTTCTTTGATGGCAATTGCCTGCATGACCGATGACGTACAGCAGACTTTCGAGCAGTAGGGATGACTGTCATCTCTTGAGCCTACGCACTGAATAAAAACCACCGTATCTGCATCCGCAAGTTTTTCCGGTGCATTCTCCAGAGTATGCCACAAGGTTACGCGGGGATGTTTTCCATACAGGTATTCTCCGGTATCTGCCGCATGACCGCCTGTGGCAATAATGGTTACGCCGTGTTTCACCGCCTGTGAGCCGCTTTCGGAAGTAACCTGAGTTTCAAAATTGCCGACAAATCCCGACGCGCCCGACACTTCCGAATTGAGAAGAACTTTAATATCCGGATGCTTTTCAACCTGCCCGACAATATCCGCCAAAAATTTGCGAATATCTTCCCCTTTTGCGGTTTTGATAATTTCTCTGGCAGCGCCGCCCAGATGATCGGTCTGCTCCACAATCGTTGCCGGAAATCCCTGATTTGCCAAACTGAGCGCGGCAGTCATGCCCGCAACTCCGCCGCCGATAACCAATCCGTGTTTAAGCACATCCACCGAAAGTCTGGGAATCGGTTCGAGAAGGGTGGCTCTGGAAACCGCCATTCTCACTAAGTCTTTTGCTTTGTCAGTGGCTTTTTCTTTGTTATCGGAATGCACCCAGGTACACTGATTCCGAATATTCGACATTTCAAACAGATACGGATTCAACCCTGCATTGGACAGCGTTTCCTGAAACAACGGCTCATGGGTTCTGGGAGTACAGGCAGCCACCACAATCCGGTTGAGATTTTTTTCTTTGATAATTTCAACCAGTTTGTCCTGAGTGTCCTGACTGCATGAAAACAGATTTTCCTGAGCATAGACAACATTCGGCAGGGTTTTGGCATATTCCGTAATAGCAGGCACATCCGCAAATCCGCCGATATTCGTACCGCAGTTGCAGACAAACACGCCGATACGCGGGGATTCTCCGCAAACATCCGATTCAGGAGGAAATTCTTTGGTTCTGATCAGACTTCCTCTGGCAGAAGCCAATCCGCTTCCCGCACAGCAGGCTGCGGCACTTGCTTCCATCACCGACTGAGGAATATCTTTGCATCCCTGAATTACGCCGGCGGTGAAAATACCCGGTCTTGACGTGGCAACCGGACTGATATCCGATGTTTTGACAAATTTATACGGATTGAGTTCGATTCCGAATGTTTTTGCCAGTTCTGCCACAGAATCCGCAGGTTCCATGCCCACAGAGAGAACTGCCATATCGAAAATCTCTTCTTTTATCTCCCCTGCATCCGTTACATATTTCAGCCCCAGCTTTCCGGCTTCGTCTATTTCCGTAATGGTGTGGACTTTGGAACGGATAAATCTCACGCCGCAGGCTTTGGCGCGTTCATAATATTTTTCAAAATCCTTGCCGAAAGTACGCATGTCCATAAAGAAGATTACCGGCTCAAACCCTTTGCCGATATGTTCTTTGGCAATCATTGCTTCTTTGATGGCATACATGCAGCAGACCGATGAGCAGTAGGGATTATCACATTTGTTCAAATCCCGCGAACCGACACACTGAAGCCATGCGATTTTTGTCGGTTCTCCGTGGTCAGAAGGACGGGTGATATGTCCGCCGCTGGGACCTCCGGCAGATAAAAGTCTTTCAAATTCGACACTGGTAACGACATTGGGATATTTACCGTACTGATAATTAAGCAGCTTGGAAGAATCAAACGGTTTGAATCCTGCGGTAACAATGACGGAACCGACATTCAGCCGGATGATTTCTTCTTTGTCATCAAGCCGAATCGCTTTGGTGGGACAGACTTTTTCGCAATTTCTGCACTTGCCTTTTTTGAAATAATTGCAATTTGCCGCATCAATTGCGTATTTCAGAGGTACTGCCTGCGGATAAGGCACATAAATTGCTTTTCTTTTGGAAAGCCCCTGATTGTATTCATCCGGAACTTTGGATGGACATTTTTTGGCGCATTCTCCGCAGGCGATGCACTTGTCCATATCTACATACCGGGGAGATTTTTTCACGGTAACCGTAAAATTCCCCGCGTTGCCTTCCACGGCAGTGATGCTGGAAAGCGTTAAAAGCTCGATATTGTTATGCCGGCCGACCTCGACCAGTTTTGGCGAGATAATTCACATCGCGCAATCGTTGGTCGGAAAGGTCTTATCAAGCTGGGACATCAGTCCGCCGATAGCGGATGATTTTTCCACAAGATAGACGTAGTATCCTGAGTTCGCCAGATCAAGAGCAGATTGCATTCCTGCGATCCCGCCTCCGACAACCATTACGGATCCGATAACTTCCGCACTCATGCGACACTCCTTTGTCAGTTGTTGTTGTTTGTTTGCTTATTATTCAACCTGCGCCCCGCACAAGGGACGACTGATATTTTATGATGAAAGCTACTTAATCTGCAAAGGCGTTCAAGTCAAGAGAAAATGTAAGATTTTGAAAAAATGCGGCGTTGACAGGGGATGGAGTTTTGAGGTATGTTACAAAAAACATAGCAAAGAGAGACACCGTAAATGACAATTCATTACAGAAAAGACAGTCCGAACGGTATAACTCCGCCGAATCCTGACAGCATAAGGGATATAGTATCGCATATCACGAAACACAGAGGCATGAAAACTGCTTATACTTCTGTTTCAGAAGATCAAAATGCGATAAAGCATATCAGCGGACAGTTGTATAAAACAGATTCTTCCGAAATCATTCTGGATAATCATAAATTTATCACACACCCTGAACTGACCGAAGCTCTGAAGGGCGTAATACAATCTTCACAAAAAGCTGATAAAGTTATTGCTTCACGCGCTTTTCAGTTTGCTGTTCGTGCAAAAGAAGCGCTTATTGACTGGCAGTTCGATCTGAGCAAAACAGACAGAAAAGAAAGAATCAGTTGGTGCTATGAACATATACAAAAATATTTCAGTAGGATATGAACCATGAAAAATCCTTATACTTGCGATAACTGTCTGTCCAATCCGACTCAGTATCATGAAGTCGGTACAAAGACAGGATTTTGTCTGAAACATGACTGTCTTCTGAAAAATTCATCACATACAACCTGTCATTTTTTCAGAAGAAAAGATTTGCCGTTTTTTCTGGCAGAAGAAGGACATAAAGAGCATTCTTCCGAATTTCCCGAAAATGACGGTATTGTTTTTTATTATGCAAAATATCCCGAGCCTGTGAAAAAATATTCCGAGCGTCATGTATGGGTTACGAATACTTATGATCCGTATCTACATGAAGTTGCGATATATCACAGAACAAATAAAAAATGGGTTTTCATACAGGCATTCATGGCTTCGAGAAATCCTATCAAAAGCATAATGTTTTCTTCTCTGACAAGAAGATATATCCGGCAATGCGGTTCTCAGCAGGATAATTACAGGCTTATTCTTTCAATGAGCAATGATCTGAAAGAAAAGACGGATTTACGCATCGAAGATTTCATATTGGAAATATCATACGAAGAATTTACGGAATTGAAAGAACATTATCTCAAAGATATAAAACTGATGCAACTGTATGCCATACAGGAATACGGTATGCTGACCGGCAATGAAGATATTATGTGGATTTCGGATGAACTGAACGGCTCGCTGTTTTCATCGTGGAAAGAATTTTTTTCCGGCGTCAGTCAGCTTGTTCCGATAGTCAACAGCTATATCATTGAATCTGCCCGGCAACGCGGGACTTTCTTTCCACAGGATGTTGATGAATATATTGATGAATATTTGGAAGCCGCTTGAGACGGTCAAAAATATCGTTCATGCCGGTATCGGATTATTCCGGGAAAATTTGAAAAAGAGGATTTAAGAATATGCCGGTATTGAAGATTTATAGGTGAGAAGCGACCCGAAAAAATTGTCTTCAAAAGTATTGAATGCTTATCAGAATTTTCTCAACAGCATATATCTGAGTATTGGCAATGTATGCCTGATCCGCAAACACCGTTTCGTCATGTTTATTTCACAGAAATGACCGCAATTTTAAAATCACTGAACGCTTTTTGTCAGATTGATTAATGCGGCGATATGTGTTAATCTCTGCTTATCTTTACGATTGAAAGGTTCAAAGATGAGTTGGCTGAGAATCCGTGAGCTTGTAAGAAAAGAATTTATTCAGCTTTTCCGCGATAAGCGAAATCGCCCATTGCTGATTGTTGCTCCGTTTATCCAGTTGGTATTATTCGGTTATGTGGTCAGCACGGATGTGAGAACTGTGCGCGTCGGGCTGTCAGATCAATGCCATACCCGCGAGAGCCGGATGCTGATTGATGCGTTCAACGGCAATGATACGTTTAAAAATGTCCGATATTTTGATCATCCGCGTGATTTGGAAGAATTTCTGCTTAGGCGCAAAATTGACATTGCCATAAAAATTCCGCCGGATTTCAGCAAAAAGATTCGTGAAGGTCAGAGCGCGGCAGTTCAGATTATGGCAGATGGCAGCATGAGTAATATGACGTTTTCCAGTGTGTCATATACCATGACGGTCATAGAAATGCTCAATACCCGGCTGATGCGTGAGCTTTATCCTCAGAAAATGAGCTATGGCAAGGCAGATGGGCGCATGAGAACATGGTACAATCCGAATCTGGACAGTCAGTATTTCTATGTGCCGGGCATTGTGGCGTTTCTGATTATGCTGCTGACGCTGCTTTTAACATCAATGGCAATCATCCGGGAAAAAGAATCCGGGACTATGGAGCAGTTGATTGTAACGCCCTTAAAACCGGCGGAACTGATTTTGGGCAAAACCATTCCGTTTATCATCATTGCTCAGATTCAGATGGTGATGGTTACGCTTTTTGCTATTTTCTGGTTTAAAATTCCAATGGTTGGCAGCATTCCGCTTCTGTTTGCGTCAACCTGCCTGTTTCTGCTCAGTACATTAGGCATCGGGTTATTTATCAGCACGGTTTCCTCGACTCAGCAGCAGGCGATGATGACCACGTTTTTCTTTATCATGCCGTTTTTTCTACTGAGCGGCTTTGTTTTTCCCATTGCTAATATGCCCATGATCGCGCAATGGCTGACCTATCTGAATCCGCTCAGATATTTTCTGGTGATTGTGCGGGGAATTTTTCTTAAAGGCGTAGGGATAGATGCGCTATGGCAGCAATTTGTAGGATTGGCAATTCTCGGCGTATTTGTTTTCGGAGGCGCGCTGACGATGTTCAGAAAGCGGTTGGATTAATGCGATATATCTGCATTTTGATTTTGCTCATCATGCTATCGGGCTGCGCGTATCCGAATGCGGAAGAAACACATCCGCTGTTATATCCGCTTCATTTTTTCAAAAGCTATCTCTCTGATGCGGACGGCGACCGATGCCCCATGTATCCGAGTTGTTCGACATACAGCACGGAATCATTCAAAAAACACGGGCTTTTCATGGGCTGGATCATGAGTTGCGATAGGTTGATGCGCTGCGGCAGAGATGAGCTTAAAACCTGCCCGCCGATTCGGATAAACAGCGAAAAATTATGTTATGATCCGGTAAATAATAACGATTTTTGGTGGTGATATGATAAAATACTGGTTTTTAATAATATGTATGTTTTTATCCGCTGAATGCTTTGGCGAAACCATTAAAATCAATTCTGATGAACAGTTTGAATTTGCCGAGCATTATTTTTCAAAGGGCGAATATGTAAAAGCCATTGCCGAGTATGAGCGGTTTATCTATTTTTTTCCAAAACATGAAAAACTTCCGCAAGCTGAGTATCAGATCGGCATGTCTTATTT
>DYRC01000077.1 GCA_020718925.1 Desulfonema limicola | reverse complement strand
AAAACTCCCCATATATATCTTACCTCTTACCACTTGTCAAGAAAAAATTTCAAACAAATGATATTTTCTTATGCAACGGCTTATTTATTATAATGGAGAAACAGCCACCATATATAATATACAAATGCGGACGTTGATCCGATTGCCAGCGTATAGCCCAGCCAGTCAAGCGGCTTTCGGGCTATACCGTGTTCATTTATATCGCCGACTTTTTTCCTGCATGAATAACACTGCGTTACTTCCAGAGGAAGTCTGACAAAACAATTCCAGCACTTCTTGCTGGGTTCCTGCGACGCTGCTGAAGCCATAAAATACCTCCTCTGTCGTTAGTTTTATTCTGCAAACTCTTTTTCCCTGATGATTTCGCTTTTGGATCTGATTTGAGACAGCCATGATTCAAACGCCTTGCTCTGTTTTTGCTGAAGCAGCCGCTTTTTAATATTGTCCTTCTCTTTATCAAACCCTTCGGCATCAGGCTCTTTCTTTTCCTTAAAGGCAATCACATACCAGCCTGTGTTTGATTTGACAGGATTTTCAGGAAACTTTTTAGTCAGCGAAAGATTGAATGCGTTTTCAGACACCTCACGCTCATTGCCGAGAACAGGAA
The DNA here is from genome assembly GCA_020718925.1 of Desulfonema limicola. Classification (GTDB taxonomy): domain Bacteria; phylum Desulfobacterota; class Desulfobacteria; order Desulfobacterales; family DYRC01; genus DYRC01. The sequence continues at coordinate 13,343 of DYRC01000077.1, read as the reverse complement.
TCGGCTTATTCCGGCTGAAGAAGTCGGTGGCTTTCACCTCAACACCGGCTGTTTTGCCTGCTTCTTCCAAAGAAACGCCTTTTTTCAAAGTATCCAGAAAATCTTTGGCGTCTTTTTCAGCTTTTTCATTCTGCTTTTCCTTAGTCAGTTCAGCTTTCACCTTTTCCGCAACATCTTTGAACTCTGCCGTAGCTTCGGGAATTTTTTCAAGTACCTGTACAATATAATACCCGTCTCCCAAATCTTCAATCTCACTGAGTTCCAACAGATTGAGGCTGAAAACAAGCGTCGCCAATTTTGAACGGTTTTCAATGCCGTTATATTTATCCTTTTTTTCAAGGATATCTTTGCGCTCCAAAAATTCTGTTTTAACGACCGTCAGGTTTTTGGCTTGGACAGCTTTTGCCATATCTTCGCTTCTGGGAAGGGTGCCATACACTGCTTCGGCTTCGTCGTATGCAAGGCTCTTTGCCCGATCATCGGTCATTTTTTTGCGTATCTTTTCTTTGGCATCATCCAAAGATGTTGTTGAAGCTTCGGTTACCTTTTCAACTTTGATAATATGCCAGCCGAAATCCGTCAGCACCGGTTCGCTGATCTCTCCGGCATTCATGGAGAATGCTTTATCCGCAAAAGGCTTTACCATTCTATCTTGTGTAAATTCGCCCAGTTCTCCGCCTTTGTCTTTGGAGCCGGGGTCTTCCGAATGGGTTTTGGCAAGTTCTGTAAAATCGCCTCCGGCTTTGACTTTCTCATAGACCTCAACGGCTTTTTTCTTTTTTTCCTCTATGATATTGGCATCGCTGCCTTTATCCACCTTTATCATAATATGCCGGGCAGATACCTTTTTCGGATTTTCAAACTCTTTGGCATTATTTTCATAATACTCCCGGATTTCTTCATCCGTAACCGTTACTCTTGAGCTATAAATGTCCGGTTTGAAATGTAAAAATTCAATTCTGACTTTGGCTTCGGTTTTATACTTTGTTTTATTTTTATCAAAATACGCCGTTACCTCTTCATCAGTAGGCTTGATGTCCTGATATTTATCCGGCTTGAACAGGGCATAATCTATGCGAACAGACGCATCGTTCCATTTATACCATTCCCGCGCTTCTTCATCCGACACCTTGACATTGTTTATAATAAGGGCGCGAAGCTTATCTGTCAGCATCGCATCTTTTTGAAGGGATTCAAATTTTTCCGGCGTCAGATGATGATATGCCAATATGTTTTTATATTTACGTTCATTGAACGCGCCGTTTTCCTGAAATGCTTCTGTTTTTTGAACAAAGTCCGCTATTTCTTTATCAGAGACCCGGAAATCAAGCTTTAATGCTTCCCGGCGCATCAGATTCCGATCTATCAACTGATCCAATGCCTGCTTTTTCAGATTGAGCATCTTCAGCATATCTTCGTTCAGATTGCCGCCGAATCGCTGGCGATACTGTTCAAGAAGATTGTTATAAGATTCTCTGTAATCTTCCTGACTGATGACTTCTCCGTTGACTGTGGCAGCCTTGTTCTCAGGGCGGGAACTGAATGTTCCGACACCCCAGAACACAAATACCAAAACAATCGCCCCTAATATGATTTTAATCACCCAACTGGTTGCATGAGTTCGCATTAATTTGAGCATGAGCTTTCACCTCTGTTTGAATTTGTAATTTTCAGGCTATATATCCTGAACCGATAAACTTGTAAAGAGCCTGCCGCATCAAAAAGCGGGCAGGCTTTGATATTATTCGATCAGCTTGAACTTTTTGCCTTCGACCTTTACCATGACCATTGAATCTAATCCCAGCCCGCAATGATCTTCGGGCGACATATTATATATGCCGCTGATGCCGATATAGTTTTTGGCAGTTTCAATGCCTGATCTTAGCTTGTCTTTATCCGTTCCGGCGGTTTTCATCGCATCGGCAGCCAGCATCAGCGCATCCCACGCATAGCCTGAATGGGTGTTCACCTTGCCGTATTTGCGGACATTTTCATATTCATGGATAAAGTCCAGCAGCAGTTTCTTCTGCGGATCGCTATCCGGCAACTGTTCTGCTACCATCAGTTTGGTGGAAGGCATAATCGTTCCCTCGGCAGCATCGCCTGCAAGTTCGATATATTTGGGATCCGGCAGCCCATGACATTGAATCAGCGGAATCGTATAAGACAGTTGCTTTACATTTTTGGCAACCATAGAACCGGAAGGTCCGATAGTCCAGCATACCAACGCCTGAGCGTCCGCAGCTTTGATTTTGCTCAACTGAACCGTCATATCCACATCCGAGACATCAAATTTTTCCTGAGCTACAATCGTGATCCCGTATTTTTCAGCCAATGCCTTGAGCGACTCTTCGCCTTCCTGTCCGAATTTGTCCGTTGCATTGATCACCGCTATCTTTTTAATGCCTTGCTTCTGAAAATACTGATAAATCTTTTCAACGGCAGTTACGGTTTTCTGCGGAGATTTGAACACCCATTTGCGTACCGGATTTACCGGCGGCGTACCACCCACGCAGGCTATGGTAGGAACGCCTGCTTTTTCAATAAAATTGATGATCGCCATGCAGGAATCGGTTCTTGTGGGACCAATCAGAGCAACCACCTGTTCATTTTCCACAAGCCGCTTTGCTTCAATAGCCGCTTTGCCCGGATTGCTTTCAGAATCCCCGAAAATCAGCTTGATGGGGCGCCCCTTGATTCCGCCGGATTTATTCAGGCGCTCAGACAGCATTTCTGCCACATATTTTGAGGGCATACCGATATGTCCCGCAGGACCGGAAAGATCAAACAGGCATCCGATTTTAATCGGCTCCTGTGCGGACAGCCATCCGGGACAGGACAACACGCTCAACGCGGCAAACAGAATCATAAGTTTTTTCATAATATTCACCTTCAGTTACAAAGTTTATGATGAAAGGGCTGGCGAGACTTTCCCATATACGCTTTCTGCACAGCCTGATTTTCAATCAGTTCTTCAGAGCTGCCTTCAATAACGATTCTGCCGGTTTCAAGCACATAGCCCCTGTCTGCAACAGATAAGGCTTTTTTGGCATTCTGTTCGACCAGCAGAATGGTTGCCCCGCGTTCCCGCAATTCTTTGATAATCGTGAAAATCTCACTTACAATCAGCGGCGCAAGTCCCATAGACGGCTCATCTAACAGCAATATTTTCGGTTTTGCCATCAACGCCCGCCCAATGGCAAGCATCTGCTGCTCCCCGCCGCTCAGGGTTCCGCCCGGCTGATCTTTTCTGTTATATAAAACAGGAAACAAATCAAATGCCATCTCAATATCCGGCTCAACATCATTATCTGATGTCATCATCCGGTGATACGCGCCCAGCAGCAGATTATCCATCACACTGAGGCGTGAAAATATCTGTCTTCCTTCAGGAACCAGTGATATGCCGGATGCCACAATCTTCGGCGAAGCCCATGCTTCTATCTGCCTGTCCTGAAACCGGATTGTTCCGCTTCTGGGGCGAAGCAGCCCGGCAATGGATTTGAGAAGCGTTGTTTTTCCCGCGCCGTTTGCGCCGATCAGCACCACAATCTCCTGCTCTTCCACATGAAGCGAAATATCTTTGAGCGCGTGAATCGTTTTATAAAAACAATTGATATTAACCAGACGCAACATAACAGGATGGCTCGGTATTTCGGCAAAATACGAAAATCTTTGTGGCAATTTTTACGGCAGTATATTCGGAAACCTGAGTTCCGGGAATTTTGGCAAGCTCACATAAGTCCGCCGCAATCACGTTCCGCTTTCGGGACAGCGTTTTAATCAGCCCGATCAGTTGCCGATAAGACAACCCGCCCGGTTCAGGTGTTCCGGTTCCGGGAATCACAGACGGATCAAGCCCGTCAAGGTCTATGCTCAGATAGACATTTTCCGGAAGCAGCTCAACTGCTTTTTCCATCCAAGTCTGATCCGATGAATCAATGGTATGGGCATAAACCGGCGCAAGATGATGATGCCGGATATATTCTTTTTCTTCCGGCGAAAAAGAGCGGATGCCCACCTGCACAAACGGAAGTTTCATATCATCTGCCACCCGGCGCATCACGCAGGCATGATTATAGCGGCTGCCGTTCCATTCGTCTCTCAAATCCGCATGAGCATCAATCTGAAGCACGCCGATATTGGAAAAGATATCTGCCGCAGCCATGATCGGACCTATGGCAATCGCATGATCTCCGCCGACAGATAATAAAAATTTCTTCTGTTCCAACACCGCTTTGGCAGCATCTTTCATCTGCATAACGGCGGTTTCCGGATCAGAGGACGGAAAAAAAGGCGCGAGCGTATGGATATTGAGAAGACTCCAATCGGTCAGAGTCTCTTCATCTATTGTTTCCAGTTGTTCCGAAGCCTCAAGAAAATGAAGGGGTGCTTCACCCGTGCCGGTTCCGTAAGATACCGCGCCTTCGTAACACAAAGGAAGCACGACAATCCCGGACTGACCGATGTCTGTCTGAACGATATTTCCGCCAAAAGGAATAAATGGTTTCATAGAATTATATGATGATAAAAAATAACGGAGTTTAATAGCAAGCATTGTCTTTGTCAATTAAAATATCTGCTTTTATACCCCCAGGGCTGTTCAATACCGAACAATATCTTTATTATTCAGGATAAAATTTTTAAATGCTCTGTCAATACCGGGTTTTTATATCCGGGTTGTACGGTAATATTTCTCAGATGAAACGGCAAATCGGCGGTTATCCCGGAACTGATTTCGGGATATGCTGAAGATATGTTATATTTTTAAAGAGTTGACAGAAGTGAACAGCCCTGAAGATATATCAATGCGTAAGCAGTCCGTCAATCAGGAGTTTGAAAATAACAGCATGGAAGTTGCGCTCGGAGCTTTGGGCAAGAGCATAGCCCGATGGACTGATAAAGGCGACCGACACATGACTGCTGTGCCACCTAACAACGAATTAACCGGCAGGGCGGATAGCCTATCCGGTTGAATGACGGGTTATGCCGTTTGTTCAGGCAACAGCTTTTTGGAAATTTCTATATCCTGCCTGATTAGCGAATTGACAATTTTATTCAAAGAAAAACTGCTGTGCCTGCCTTTGATGTTTTTAAAGAAAAATTTTCTTACTTCCCTGTCCAGATAGATCGGGATTTCCAATTCCTCAAGCGGTCTGTAAAATTTACCCTGCTCCGCATTTGTAAAATCATACTCTTCTTTCATTTCGGACACCTTTTATGATATGCCTGTTTCTCTTTTTTTATCGCTTTTCTGGCACTGATGATTCTGACAATCTCTGCGCCGTCATCATTTCTGAATGTATGCACAACAACAAGAACGGATTCGCTCAACGATTTTCCCAGCAATATCCATCTGTCTTCGTCTTCCGAGTGTTCATCATCGTATCTGCTCAAAGCAAAAGGATCCGCAAAAACATATGAAGCCTGTTCAAATGTTATTCCACGTTTCTTTATGTTGATTTTCTCTTTCTCTGTATCCCACTCAAATTTCATGTTTATGCCTGATATTCAAAGCAGATAAATGTAGCTATTTCTTATCGCCGCCTTATTTTGTGAAACATGAAACGGCATAACAACATGTTCAGCCGTTCCATCGGCTGCAACTGATGGTTAGGTTTCGTCAGTGTTTTGTGAAAAAGTGTCAGGCTAAACCTCCTGCACAGCGACCGTCTGCTGAAAATCAGTGAGAATATCCTCAGTTCTGATTCCTGCCGCAATCAATGTGCCGGTCAGCCCCTCTTCAAAGTTATCTTCTTCGATGATGATCTGCCGATTGACCAGACGTGCATGAAACAGAACACTGTCAATCCGACCGTTTCTGTCCCAGCCTGTAGCCAGAATCAGAAAATGTCCCGAATCGGTATCGCAGACCGGATAGAGTCTTATTGCCTGTATCCGCGGTTGTGCTGTCGCGGCATTATACAGCGTTTTTTTTATGATGCTGACATATTCTGATGAGTTATCCATCGGGTTATCACCTCCCGCATAGGATCATGAATCAGTAAGCTGATTCTGTTTCGCCGGATCGCCATCTGAAAAATCGGTTTCTGAAAATGCCTGACATATACGGCATGACTTACGGCTAAGAATAACTGACGTTCCGGTTCATGTTCTTCCAATGCCCACTGATAAAGCTGAAGCTGTCCGATTGTTTTCTCCAGTTCGCTGATTACCGAAGATGTGTCGAAATCTTTGATCTCAACAGCAATTTTACACTCCTGTTTCTGAGCTGCCAATATTTTTTCTGCTCCCAGATCAGCTTTCAGAAGTGTCTGCCTGAGTACCAGAATCAGCGGATCGTCAGTGACTGTCCATCCGTCTTTCTCAAGGGCTCGGCGCATGGAAAAATGCAGATCATCCCGTCTGGACATAGTGAAATTCCGTTATTTTCTCAGTGATCGTTCCGATCTGTTAAGCGGTTCATTTTTATTCTGTGACAGTCTTGTTCATCAGTAACAGCCGACCTAACACAAAGTTAAGCTGCGGCGGCTTTATCGCCGTCCGCTGCAACGACTAGTTAGGCAAGATAATATCTCAGAAACTCATTATTTTCAGTCAATTCATTGAGTCGATCAGTCAGAATATTACCAGATATTTAGGGTGGCTCATCCGCTCAATCCAATGAAACGCTTGGTTAGACGACTTTTATTTTTTATTAAGAAAATCTTGTATATCACTTTTATTCATAATACCAAAATCTATTAATTTATCAATAAGTTGAAAAAATTCATTCTTAGATAAAACAGGTGCACCACCAGGACCATGTCCATGTTTTAACCTGCCTTTGGGTTCATTTCTTGTATCTTTAAAATAGTTAAAATGTATTCCATTTATTTCACCATCCTTAGCGTTTGATGTAAGAAAAATATATGGTGTATATGTATCATAATCAGTTTTTATTGTTATTACACCTTTTATATATCTTTCCCATACTTCACCCTCTTCTTGTAATGTACTTTTTTGATATATATAGGCATTATCTTTTTTACATGAAATACATTTCAATTTACCAGTATTAGAAATATGGTTATTGACCAACTCTACAATATTAATTGCCAAAGTTTCTTTTCCGCAAGCATTATCATTACATTTTATTGTGTATGGCATATTGCCTCCTATTTGTTTTAGTTGCCTAACCAGTTATTCAACAGCTTTTTTCAGGCTAACATCCGTTTTTGCGTGCTAGCCGGAAAACATTCGCCGATAAATCCGTATATATCAGCCGATATGAAAAAGCAAGAATTTTTGATAAAAACAACAATATGGAAGCAAATAAAATAATTTCAGTATAATATTATATTTTATAAGCTTATCCGATAATCAGGGTTATTCAATTCTGAAAAAGCTTGACAGAAATAACACAACAAACTGTATTGTGCATTACAAGCTTATCAATATGTATATTTTGTTATTCAGACCGCATGAGAATTGAATAGCCCTGTTTTATACCCCTTTAACATCCGCATTGCCGAATTTTATTGACAATTTAAGATAATTCCCTTAAATTTTTCAAGCTTTTACATCTTATATGCAAAGAAAAAAACAACATGAATGTTCACCTTTTAAATCTCGGATGTGTCAGAAATCTTGTGGATAGCGAATTGATGATGGGGCGTCTTGCTGACTCAGGATGCAACATCGTATCCGAAGCTCAAGACGCGGAAGTTATCATTGTCAATACATGCAGCTTTATTGAAGCGGCTATTACCGAATCCATTGATACGATTCTTGAACTGGCAAAACTTAAAAAGAGCGGAAATTGCCGCCGCCTGATTGTGGCGGGCTGTCTTCCTGAACGATTCGGGCAGGATATTGCCGCCGCGCTGCCAGAAGTTGATCTTTTTTTGGGAACCGGCGCGTTTGATGCGATTGCAGAGGTTGTAACCGGCGACTTGAAAACGCCGTGTCTGCTGCCTGATCCGGAATCCGCAATGCTGCCCATCGCTCATGCGCCAAGAATGCGGACGCTTCCTCATCTTGCCTATCTCAAGATTGCCGAAGGATGCGGCAGCCATTGCACTTATTGCATTATTCCGAAACTTCGCGGAAAGCAGAGAAGCCGCCCCATACACGATATTGTGGCAGAAGCCCGGATACTGATAGATTCCGGCGTGAAAGAACTGATTCTGGTAGCTCAGGAAAGCACAAATTATGGCAAAGACCTGAGCGAAAAGGCAGATATTTCCATGCTGTCGGATCAGATCGCGCAACTCTCCCAAGATATTCGGATTCGGATTTTATACGGACACCCGGAAAGTCTGGATGAGTCGTTTATCCGCACTGTGGCTTCGCATAAAAATATCTGTTCTTATTATGACGTTCCGATTCAACATGCAAGCAGCAGCGTATTGAAGCGCATGGGGCGGCATTATTCGCAAAAAGACCTGTATCGTATCTTTGAAAATATCAGGACTTGGGATCCGGAAGCGGTTCTCAGAACGACCGTCATCGTAGGTTTCCCCGGAGAAACAGACAAAGATACGGACGCGCTGATCGCATTTATCAAAGATATTCGCTTTGATCATCTGGGCGCGTTTATATATTCGGATGCTGAGGATTTACCTTCTCACCGGCTTAAAGCTCATGTTCCCAAACAGATTGCCAAAAGACGCCATGCACGGGTGATGAAGCAGCAAAGAGCGATTTCTTTGAAAAATAATGAAAAGTATCTGGGCAAAGTTCTGACCGTCTTAACCGAAGAATCCCCGGAGCCGGGTGTCTTTATCGGCAGAACGGCATTTCAAGCCCCGGAAGTGGACGGCATTACCTATATCCATGCAGAAAACCTGAACATCGGCGAGTTTGCCCAAGTCAAAATTACAGATACGCTGGAATACGACCTGATAGGAGAAATTGATGAGTGATCTGAAACAGAAAATTCTTGCCCAAGTCAGCCCCGATCTTGAGGAAATCGAAACCGCACTAAGAGAAAACTTAACGCCCTATCTTGATCTTGTCCGTCAGGCAGCCGGTCATATTCTGTTCAGCGGGGGCAAACGATTAAGACCGCTTTTAACTGTGCTGTGTGCCAGAATTTGCGGATATAGCGGAAATTATGATAAAACATTCTCCGTAATCTTTGAATATGTTCATGCGGCAACACTTCTGCACGATGATGTGGTGGACGGGGCAAATCTGAGGCGGGGCAAATCTGCCGCATATACGATTTTCGGATCGCCGGTGGCTGTATTGAGCGGCGATTTTCTGATGGCTCGCGCACTGTCAATTGCGGCACACACCGGACGGATGAATGTGATCAACGTGATTGCGCGGATCACCGAAAATATGTCTCAGGGTGAAATTCACCAGTTGATCAAAAAAGGCGATCTGAGCCTTTCGGAAGCCGAATACATGGAAGTTATCCGAAGAAAAACCGCCGTACTGATTCAGGGCGCGTGTCAGACCGGCGCAATGATTGCCGATGCGGATGCCGCACAGGAAAACGCGTTATCAGAATACGGATTTCATCTGGGCATGGCGTTTCAGATGGCGGATGATCTGCTGGATTATGTTTCAGATACAAGTTCGTTAGGCAAGGCAGTGGGCGCGGATTTGCGGGAAGGGAAACTGACGCTGCCGGTGATATATGCCTTGGAACATGCGCTGCCCCAAGATCGGGAATTTATGGAAAATCTGATTCAGGAGAATAACTTTTCAGTTTCGGATTTCAATACGTTCAAAACCATGCTGAATACTTACGGAGGCTTGGCTTATGCTGAAAAAACAGCCAAAAGTCATGTTGAGCGGGCAAAATCATCCCTCATGGTTTTTAAGGATTCTTCTGATCGGGAAATACTTTCTCTGATTGCCGATTATGCGCTGCATCGGAAGTCCTGAATACTCAGAAATATCAATTCGTGCATTATCAATGCGTTGTCAATCAAGTTGTTTTGACTGCAAACCGCTTATCAGACTCACAAGTCTATTCACAAAATTCTTCATCTGTTCCGCCTGAGCATTCATCTGTTCGGAGATTGAGGCAGCTTCCTCAGCCTGAGCTACATTATTCTGAATCACGGTGTCTAAATTTGCACCGGCGTTGCTGACCTGCTCAATTCCCTGCGCCTGCTCATTTGACGCAACGGTGATTTTACCCAGCAATACGCCGACATCGGATGTACTTTCGGCAACCTTGGAAAACGCAGCAGCAGCATGATTCACAACATCTGCGCCATCTTTCACTTTTTTATTTGTTCCTTCTATCAGAGACGCTGTATTTTTTGCTGCGTCAACAGAACGCATTGCCAGATTCCGAACCTCCTCAGCAACCACCGCAAATCCCGCGCCTGCTTCGCCCGCTCTTGCCGCTTCAATTGAGGCATTCAACGCAAGAAGATTGGTTTGGAACGCAATTTCATCTATGATTTTAATGATTTCAGAGGTTTCTTCCCCGGACTGAGATATATCTGCCATAGACGTGATAAGCTTTTTCATGGATACCGAAGCGTCAGAAACAATACTATTGGTCTGCTTCATCAGTTGATCCGCCTGAACCGCGCTGTTCACATTCTGTCGGATCATAGATGCTACTTCTTCAAGAGAGGCTGAGGTTTCCTCAACAGATGACGCCTGTTCGGAAGAAGTTTGAGCTAATCTCTGACTGACCGACGCCACCTGAGCGGAAAATGCTGTTACCTCATCAGAAGCCTGCGTCAGCCCTTCAATCACCTGCGTCAGGGGGCTGATAACCGTTTTTAAAACCAGCATGATAACGATTACCGCAAACAAGACCACAACGGACGTGATAAGAAAGTTATTATTTCTCAGAAGGGTTATCGGCATCATAATATCTTTTACATCCGCGCACACTGCCAATGACCATCCTGTCTCAGCATGTTTTCTGAAAGCGGCTGTTTTTTTAACATCCTTAAAAATATAGTGAACCACTCCGTTCTCTTTTGATAAGATCTCTTTGACAAAATCATATTCTTTAACATCAGATTTTAAAATCATGGACTTGTCAGGATGAATCGCTATAATCCCATGACGGTTTATCATGTAGGCATATCCTTCCTCTCCTACTTTTACCGGCTCAACGCAGGTGCGGGCAAAATCATCAAGACTCACAAAACCGAATAAGACGCCGACAACAGAATCTTTATCATAAATCGGATTTGAAACAGCAAAAACGGTATTTCCGCTTACAGGGCTTGCAAAAATATCTGAGAGAAAAGCCTTTCCTTTGACGGCTTCCTGAAAAAAAGGCTGATCAGACACTTTCAGCTTTCCGATTTTTTCACTATCCGACGAAGAGACAACCTCACCTTTTGAATTAACCACATTCACCGATTCATAAAATATGTTTTTCTTCTTCCCTTCTGCCAGTTCTGTGTTTGCAACCGTTATGGACGCATTGCCGATAAACGACTCCCTAAGCACCATTTTGATATAACTCTGATCTGCCCAGCGGGAAATATCTATCTGCGTAATTTTAATCCATAAAGACAGTTCTTTTTCAATCGAAACAGCCTGATCTTCGAGTTGATCTTTGACGGAATCCTCAAGTGCTTGTTTGGAAATCCGATAGGATGTAATACTCGAAACTCCAAGCCCCAGAATAATCAGTATAACCATAGGTATAAGAAATTTATTTTTCAGACTCAGCTTCATCATATTCTCCTTGTATTACCCCTCCCCCTGCCCCTCCCCGAAACGGAGAGGGGAGTTTTCCGATGTCTCCCCCTTCCCTTTCAGGGAAGGGGGCTGGGGGGTTAGGTTATTTACTGACCTCTATCTTATCATAAACTTCATGCGCTGTCTTCAGAAGAAGCTGATAAATATCATCTTTCAAATCAATTGCTTTGGCTGCTGCTTTGTTGAACGCAATTTTGGGCGGAGCTTCGCAGACCTGATCCAAATCGCGGGGTTTTGCGCCGTTAAAAATTTTGGCAATCACATCTGTATGAAACTTTGCATAGACGCTCTGTTTATCCGACGTTGCAATACTTAATAAGGCGCCCTGTCTGACTTCATCAGAACCGGATTGGGAAAACACCGGAATTTTAGCGGCGTTCATAGCAGAAACAATCTGGGGTAAGGTTTCTTTATTTACAGTCGCTGCTACGGTCATATAAAATGCGTCTATTTTCGGCACAAGCGATTTAGCGCATTCAATTGCTTTTGCATTGTTTTCAGGAGTTGCGCCGCCTTCGGGGACATGACATTCGACAAGTTCAAAATTCCGTTCTTTGGCAATCTTATGAAGATGTTCTATGGCAGCGTAAGTTCTTGCGCCGGCGGAATTGACATAAGCTACCCCGAGCTTTTTAAATCCGATGATGTCATGAAAAGAATGAATCTGCCGGATGTGTCTTTTCGGATCAACCATCACATGGACATGGTCATAACCTGAATCTTCCGCACTGGGGATAATTTTTGACGCAATGGCGTCCATTACCTCGCACACAACAATAGGAACAGAATGTTCGTTATTTGCCAAATCCTGTCCTGCGACTGTTCCCATCGCAATCATCAGATCAATGTTTTTGGATTCTTTCAGCCGTCTGATAGCCGTCTGTCTGGTCTGTTCGCGGAGTTCTTTCTTCCAGTTGTATGAATAAAAAACATCCGGCACAAATTCAATATATTTGCTTTTAACATTGGCACCCAGCCATGCCCACAGCTTACCCATCTCTTTTTCATCATGCTGCGGAACTGTCAGAGGCTCTATCCAGCCAAGCCCGGCAAGGCTGTTTACTATTGCGGTCAGCGTGATCGGATAATTTTTATAAGGTCCGCCCTCATAATACCCGATCCGCCATTTTTTAACAGCCTGAGCAGGCGGCGATGTGGAATACGTCTTTTTATCGGCGGCAAATCCCGTAGAAAACGACAGGAAAAGAATAACTGCCACACTGACTGAAATTTTACGGCACAATGATTTCATTTTAATCCTCCTGAATTTATTTGCTGACCTCTATCTTATCATAAACCTCATGCGCTGTCTTCAGAAAAAGCTGATAAATATCACAATTCGATTTTAATCATCTTTGTCGTATCATTTCTAAAAATATCAATCACCTTGATTAAAACTTCGTATTCCGGCGTGTCAGGATTATCAGGAATTTTAGCGGTAAATCAAAAATCCGCGCCGGTATCAAACGGCGGATCAAGGATGCCTGCCATTTTCCTGACCTGATTCTCTAAAACCATACTCGTCTCCTTATTTTATCAACGCAATTCACACATTGCCTTATACAGAATCAATAAGCCTAATATCAGACTATATCACGCTTTCATATTTCGGAAAATCTTTTTTGACAAAAGGTTTCAATCTCGTGTTCATTAAGTAGCTGTCCGCAAATTTTTTGATATTTTGTAGGGGCAATCCCCTGTGATTG